>MWAR01000334.1 GCA_002068715.1 bacterium ADurb.Bin374 | reverse complement strand
GCGTGTCGTAATCGATCATATCGGCATCCCTTCCGGTTCCACCACGACGCTATCGACCAGAGCCGGCATCTCGACAGGCTCCAGGACACGCTGTCCCGGGAATGACACATCGTATACCACGACCTGCGCCGAGCGCACGCCGTTGTAATCGTTGGCATCGACGCTGAAGACGAGATCGCACACCCCATCCGTCACCTGGTCGACATCGAGAAGCCTTCCGAGCCCGAAACCGATTCCAAAGACAGATGATCCGGAGCTTTTCCGGAACTTGAACCGCAGATGCGTTCTGGTCTCACCAACTTTACGTATTTCATAGTATGGAATACGCCTCGCGACGAAAAGCGGCGCGGGATTGTCGATTCCGAACGGTGCGAACTTCAGGAGATCGGCCAGGAGCGACTCGTTGACGATATCGATGGACACTTCGGCGTCGATCAGCCATTCCGCCTGGAGATCGGCTTCGGAGATCCCTTCCGCCGCATAGGCATGCAGCGCCCGTCTCAGGGGTTCGACATTGTTCTGGGCGACGGTCAGCCCCGCCGCCCCCACGTGGCCGCCATATTTTTCGAGATGCGGCGCCCCCGCATGGAGGGCGTTCATCATGTTCACACTCTTGAAACTGCGCGCGGAGCCGAGCCACCGGCCATGGTCCTCGAGGAGGACGATCACCGGTCTGCAGAACTCGAGCATCAGCCGAGTCGCCACGATGCCGGTGACACCCTGGTTCGGGAACGGCGCCGCGACGAGGAGCAGCTTGTCCTTCCGGACGTCGTTTTGTCGGAGCAGGTGCTCGCGAATATTTCTGTATCCTTCTTCGGCGAGCTTTTTGCGCTCGATGTTCAGCTCGAACAGCTCCTTCGCGAGTTCCCGAGCCCGGTCCGGCGAATCGGTCGTCAGCAGGTCGACGGCGATCTGGGCGGTGCGCAGCCGCCCGGACGAGTTCAGAATCGGGGCGATGTTGAAGCTGATGTCGCGCTCGCTCACCTGCCGCTGCCGCCAGCCTAGCAGGGTATAAAGCTCCAGCAGGCCGAGGCGTTTCGTGTTCGAGACGAATTTGAGCCCCATCTGGGCCATCGTCCTGTTCTCGCCGCGCATCGGAACCATGTCGGCAACCGTTCCGATGGTCAGGATATCCAGGGCCCGCTGCCAGAGCGATCGGACACCCGTATCCTGCGCCTCCATGAGTTTCAGATACATCACCACGAGGCGACGAGCTCCGCCGATCTCGGCCGGAAGCGCGAAGGCGGACGCCAGTCGCTGTTTGTCGGGTGGCGGAACGTCCGGAAGGACCGTCTCGGCAAGCGTCGTCAGGCAGATCTGTCCCGACCGCCCGTCTCCCATCGGCAGCTTCTGGATGTCGGGCAGCAGTTCGGCGATCTGCCGACGTTCCGCCGGGCTGAAGAAGAGAATCGTGGCCCCCTGCATCACGCCGAGATTGACGTGCTTAAGCCTGGCGAACCCCTCGCGGGGATGGAATCGCAGGACATCGATCTCGGGGCCGTCCAGATCGAACGCGATGACGGGGCGCCCCATTCCCTTGCCGAGAGCGAGTTCGAGAGCAAGGGCGAGTTTCAGGGAAACGCCTACGCCGGCCATGTCCTTGTGCGGATACACCGTGCGGGGCAGCTTGGGGTCGATCAGCGCCACAGCCTTGGGAAGAACGGCCGGCGGCTCGTGGTGATCGGTCACGATCACGTCGATGCCCAGCTGCCTCGCATACTCGATTTCGTCGACGTTTCCGATGCCGCAGTCGACGGTGATGATGAGCCCGATCCCGTCGCGCTTCGCGGTGTCGAGATAATCTCGGTTCAGACCGTATCCGTCCTCGATGACCGGGATCGTGCAATCGGCGCGCTCGGTGTATCTCCTGAGGGTCTCGAGCAGGAGCACGGTGGAGGTGATGCCGTCGACATCGCGGTCTCCATAGACCCGGATGCTCTCGTCACGTTCTATAGCAATGATAATACGATCAACGGCACGGCAGATGCCGTCGAGGAGGAACGGGGTCGCCAGCGTCCGGCTGCGCGGCTCGAAATACCGCTCGATCGTGGCCTCGTCCTTCATGCCGCGATTCCAGAGGATGCGCAGCAGTAGCGGCGGGAATCCCGTTCGCCTGGCCAGCTCCTCGATGCCGGCCTCGTCCGCTTCGATCATTTTCCAGTGACGAATCATGAATACCCCAGTCCGAGAATGGCTTCGACGGTCTTCTCATCCTGCAGCACTTCCATGAACGCGGCGACGATCTTCGGATCGAACTGCGTTCCGGCGCATTTCAGCAGTTCCTGCACGGCCTGTTCCTTCGGAACGACGTTTCTGTAAGCACGTTTGCTGGTCATCGCGTCCCACGAGTCGGCGACGCAGACGATGCGCGCGAGCAGGGGAATCGCGTCGCCGCCCAGGCCGTCGGGGTAGCCCTTTCCGTCGAAACGTTCGTGATGATGCTTGATCAGGGGGACCTTTTCCTTGAGGAAGCTGGCCGGCTCGATGATGTTCGCGCCCCGGACCGGATGGGTCTTGATGAGCTCGTATTCCTCGGCGGTCAGCCGGGCAGGCTTGTTGATGATGTTTTCGGAAATGCCGATCTTTCCGATGTCGTGGAGCAGAGCACCGATCTGGAGGTTCCTGATCGTGTCGGGATCCAATCTCATCCGACGGCCGATCTCGACGGAAAACGCCGCGACCCGTTCGCTATGGCCACGCGTGTATGCGTCTTTCGCATCGAGAGAGTTCGCCAGAGCGCGCACGGCCGAGAGGTAACTGGCCTCGAGATCCTCGTAAAGCTTGGCATTGTGAAGAGCGATGGAGATCTGCGACGCGAGCGTCACGAGCAGGCTCAGATCGTTGTCGTCGAAAATCTCGCCCGAGAGCTTTTCGGAAACCGACAGCACGCCGATCGCATGCTCCTTCACGATGAGAGGCACGCAGAGCGAACTGCGACCACTCGGCGCCGAGGGATCCTGCGGCGTCTCGGAGGGAAGATCGTTGATCATCAGGGGTTCGCACTTCGCAAACACCTTCCCTGCAATGCCGTCTCCGATCTCGATCGGACGGGCGGCATACTCGGGACTCAGACCCCGATAAACCTTAACGTGCAGTTTTCCGGTCATCTCGTCGTGAAGAATGAGCGATATGGACCTGACACCGCCAAGAACGCGGGATGTCTGGTCGACGACCATCTCGAGCAGCCGTTGTATATCCAGCACTATACTAAGATTTCTGCCGATGTCGTGCAGGGTGTTCAGTTCGAGAATCTTGCGGTTCAGGTCCTGGTAGAAGCGGCCGTTCTTGATCGCGATGCCGCTCTGGGTCGCCAGCGTTTCGAGAAGCGCCTGGTCGTCGCTCGTGAAGGGCTCACCGGAAATCTTGTTGCTGGCCGACAGAACGCCGACGACCTCGTCGCCGATTTTGAGGGGGACGCAGAGCGAGCTCCGCGGAATCCTCGCCACTTCGAGCTTTTTGGAATCGCCCTCCGGCACGTCGTTGATGATCACCGGCTCACCGGAGATGCAGACCCTCGCCGCAACGCCGTCGCCGATGGGAACCCGCCGCGTGGGAGGAAGCAGACCGACGTCGAGCCCCTTCGCGACGCGCACCATGAATTCGTTCGTTCGCCGGTCGATGAGCATCAACGAGCAGCGCTTCACGCCGCCGAGAATCGATATCGCCGTATCGACGATACGTTCGTACAGCTGATCGAGGTTCAGGACGGAGTTGATCGCCCGAGCGGCCTGATGCAGGGTCGAAAGTTCGAACACCCGCCTGTCGAGCGCGCCGTTCTTCTGGCGCAGGTCTTCGAGATGGAGACCGATCGTCTCGGACATGTGGTTGAAGGCTGCCACCAGCGCGACCAGCTCGGTGTCGCCGCTCACGTCGATGCGGGCGCCGGTAAGATCGCCGCCGGAAATGCGTTCTGCCGCTTCGAGCAGAACCTTGACAGGCCGGACGATCAGCGAGGACAGATACCACGCCCAGAAAAAGGCAGCCAGCGCCATCACCAGCGCCAGCACCAGATTGTCGAACACGACGGCCGATCGGGTGCGCTCCAGGTCGGCCATGGAGAACGTGAAACGCAGATACCCCACGGCTTCGGGCTGACCGGGTGTCTTGATGGGCTTCTGCACGATGAACGTCGGCGGAAGTTTGACGGAGCCGTCGTGGCGTTCGCGCCAGCCCTGATCGGCAAACGCGATCTCCTGCAGCTGTTTGTCCAGCACCGCGACGGAGACGATCTCGTTCCCCTGCAGTTCTGGCGAGGTGATTTTCTTGGCAAGATCGTTCAGCCCGCTCGTGTCATGCGTCATGATCATGCGCGGGAGGATGTTCTCGAGCGTCTTGCTCAGCCGCTGGCTTTCCCGGGAAACGTGATCGCCGGCGGCGGCGTTGAGTCGGTCGAGTTCAAACCAGGTGGCAATGGCCAGCACGGCGAACACGAGAACGATGTTGAAGATGAAAATCCGGTATTTCAGGTCGAGACCGACGGAACTTGTTCCTGCGTTCATTTGTCAGTCACCTCGGCAATCGTTGTCTGCACTGCCGGCGGGGTACCGGCGGACGGCAC
>MWAR01000333.1 GCA_002068715.1 bacterium ADurb.Bin374 | reverse complement strand
GGATGGCGTCGCCGATGAACTTGTCGATCCTGCCGCCCTCAGCCGCGATCAGGGGCGCCATCGCGGCGAAGTGCCGCTCGAGAAGGTGGGTGATCTCCGACGGCGGCTTGCTTTCGCAGAGCGGGGTGAATCCCCGGATGTCCGAGGTGAGGATGATTCCGTCGAGAGAGCCGGCCGAAAGAGCCATGCCCGGATCAGCGGCACTTTCCAGCGTCGCGATTGCCTGGTCCGAGACGAGGGCCGCCAGACGCCGCCGCTCGCGCAGGCCGTCGACCATGTTGCCGAAGGCGACGCTCAGCCGCCCCAGTTCGTCCGGGCGCGAGTCTGTGATGGAGACGGACAGATCTCCGCGGCCGACGTTCTCGAGCGCTTCCCTCAGGGTCAGGATCGGCCGGAGCATCCGGCGTGCCGTGATCCGGCCCGAAAGCAGCACAAGAACCATGCAGAAGATTGCGAGCATCGCGACCAGCATTCGCCGATACGATTCCTCGGCGAGAATGACTGCCGTATCGGCCGTGGCGGCAAGGACGAAGCCCGGAAAACCGAGTGAGGGAAGGGCGATGCGGGCCGCCTCCGGCGTGATCTCGATGACCGGCCCGTTACGCTGGGCTGCGCTTCTGGCCACGTTCTGCAGCTGGTGGAGCAATGCCGCCGTTTCGTGCCGCGTCGCCGGCGTGAGACGGGTCATCCGCCCGAGACGGTGCCGGAATGCTGCGAGCAGGCTGCCGGGAGTGCGTATCTGCGCTTCGGCCAGATTGTTCAGGATGATGCGGTTTGCCAGATCGTCGGCGTTCCAGGCGATGATGATCGCATACGTATCGATCCCGTCGATGGCGACGATGTCATACAGAATGTTGGCCCGTCGCGGGCCGACGTGATAATCGAAGGGAACGGCCCTTGTCTGCTCGGCCTCGTTTACGATCGAGTTGCCGGTCGCGCCGTCGTATCCGGCGATGAAGGCCCTGTCTTCCTCAGTCAGCGTGTCAGGGCCGATGGCGCCCGGCCCGGCCTGCCTGACACGGTTGTTTCGCAGCGACTGGAGGAGGCCGGTCCGGCAGAAGCGCATCACGCCTTCCAGGGCGTTGAGAGAATATCCCCGGCAGGAAGACGCGCGCATCGCCCCCTGGCTGTCCATCACGGCGACGAACATCAGCTGGTTTTTCCCTTTTTCATCGCGGAAATGATTTCTGATGAGATCGAGAAGACCCGGCGCATCCATCCCGTGCTTCGCCAGACGTTCGCGAAGAAGCGGAGCCTGGAGCATTCTCAGAAAGGACGTCTGGAAACTTCCGGAAAGCCGCTCCCGAGCCGAGTCGACTCCTTCGAGGGCGCTTCGGATGCGCGTGATGACGGCGTTGCGCTCGGTGTTCGCCGATTCGCTGATGAATGCATGGCTTCCGACCAGCAGCAGGCTGATGGGGAGAAGGGCGGACAGCGCGAACAGCGCCGAAAACCTGATGCCGAAAGGAAGCGCCGGCCAGGCGCCGAGCAGCACGCCGCGCGTCACGAACAGGATGATGCCGCCCCAGACGAGGAGGTTCGCGAGAAAAACCGGCGCGGGCAGATTCCCCTCGGGAATGTCCGGTTTCAGCAGGACGGCCATGTGCCTGCCGGTCGTCAGATGTCGGGTGAACAGCCTGCCTTCGTCAAGGCGGAGATTGGACGGTGTTCCTCTGATTTCCCAGTCCGACCGCTGGGAATGCGGTCTCAGACGTTGCCTCCATCGACGGAAGCTTTCAGACCGTTCGAAAGGCTCCGGAAGAAGGTCTTGAACGGCGCTGCGAAGCGTCCGGACAAAGCCGGCCGGTGCCCCGCCGCGCCGGCGATGCGCTCGGAGCGCCGAGGCGAGACCGAACCTCGTCACGGCGTCGAGATCGCGAAATATCAAGAAAAATCCGCGCCGGCGGCCGTCCGGGAGGATGACGCCGTTCCAGAGAAGGAGGGCGGCGGCCCGTTCATGGATCACCCGAGTTGGGATTCCGCGTTGGTACATGGCGATATGGGAGGCGCTCTGCCCCGTTCCGAACGCCGTCACGAGGAGTTTCTCGCCCCGCCTGAGCGCCGGGGGCGAAAGCCGGGCATTCAGCGCATGGTGGGCGAGGCAGGCGAACGCCGTCGAAAGGAGCCGGGGAGGAATCTTGAGCGGCGACGAGGCGACCGCAACGCGCGGCGGCCTGTCGCCCGCATCCGGCATTTCATCTTCGAATACCCAGAGGTCATGCGGGACATCGAGACCCGACGCCCAGGTCGCCGGCGGAAACCTGGCCGGCAAAGGCCCTTGGCGTGACAGCAGGGCGCGGAGTGCGGCCGCCGACCGCTCGAGATGCGGCTCGGCGGCTGCACTGTTGGTCAGGGTCTCGAGTTCCCGTCGGGCGTCGCTTTCCAGATTTCGCTCCTGCCATGCCCGTTCGCGGGCCGCGAGGAACGAAACTCCGGCATTGATCGAGGCGAACGGCAGCGCCAGCAGAAGCAGGAACAGCAGCAGGCCCGAACCCGTTGTGCGGGGTTGCGGTGTTTCCGGGGACAGCGCGGCAGTTTCCTTATGGATATTGCCAGATATATGAATATCGTTCACGAAAAAAACGTTTTGGCGATGGAATTTCGAACCGGTTCGGAGTATATCAGAACCTCGAACGTCGTTCGCGTCCTATTCCCTTTTGAAAGTCAC
>MWAR01000332.1 GCA_002068715.1 bacterium ADurb.Bin374 | reverse complement strand
TCGCGGACGTCGTCACAGATGACATGCCGCTGGGTCGCCTCCCCTGATCGGCCGTGCTCGTCGACGGATTCGATCCGCACGAGCCGAAACCTCGGAACCGATGGTTCGAGCGGGTTGGGGTTGTCCTCGAGCTCGTAGATGATCGTGCGTTTCACGGCGATCTGGCCGAGGCTGTCTTCGCGTTCGAGCGTCGGGTCCTGTTCTTCCTTGGCGATGCGCATCAGGGGGCCGGCCTTCGTGGCGAGCGTCCGGGCATCCTCGATGCGGATCGGCGCGGGCTCATCGATACGCGTCGACTCGCGCACGTCGTTTCCCATGAAAGCCAGGATCTTCCGGAAATCGTCGTTCACCTTGATTTCTTCGAGCGACTGGCGGACCATGCGGGTCTGCTGGAAGAACACCTTGTAGGATGCAAAGAGGATCAGGGAGACGAGAAACAAGACGATCAGCAACTCCACGAAGGTGAAAGCCTTCGTGACTCGTGTCGTTCGCGATGCTCCGGCTGTATTCACGGTCGCCTCAGTTCAGATCTGATATAGCTGTCGATATTATATATGGGTCGGGCTCTTCGCCATCGGGCGTCTTCCATTTGACGGTCACTTTGACGAACTTGATCTTGAGGGGCGTCCCGAGAGGGCCGGCCGGGGAGGGTACACCCATCACCTCGACCTTCCGCTCATAGGTGCTGCCACCCGCTTTGAATACGGGCTCGTACAGATCGGCCGCGCCTCCCGCCGCCCCGGACGTGTTGAAGTCGGTTTCGGCGCTGAACTCGCCAGCATCCTCGTCGTCGAGGGTGCCGAAGGGAACCGCCCGAAGGCCGTCGATCGCCTGCTGAGCGAGACCGATGGCGGTTTCGTAGTCTTTCACCTTGCGGGTCTGGCGCATGCCCATCGTGAAGACGATACCCAGCGAAAACAGGATCGACAGCAGAAGAATCGTGATCAGGATCTCGGGCAGGGTGAACGCCCGGCGCTTCACACCTTTCAGCCGACCGGAATCTGGAGATCGTCTCACGCGTCCCTCTCGAATCTGGGTTTCACTGCCATCAGACTTCCAAAGAATATCATGAATCCCCCAACCACGCCAGACCAGGGCAAGAACAAGGGGCAGCACATCGTTGCGAAAACGGCACGCACATCGTCTTGTGAATAACTAGACATTAGCGTATAATGTTTATGTAATTAATAAACGCCGATTGGAGTTGTCGTATGAACAATCTGAACGAACTTTTCTGGAGCGCATCGCTCGAGGAGACGAAACGGGGATACGTGTATCAGGAGAGCGACGACAAGTATACCTGCCTGATATGCGGAAAGAGTTTCATCTGCGGGGTCATCCACCCGATGAACGGAACGCTGTATGAAGCGCGCAAGGCCGTCGAACGGCATATCGTCGACGTTCACGGCTCGGTATTCGCGTTTCTGCTGTCGCTCGAGAAGAAACTGACCGGCCTGACCGACCACCAGAAGACACTCATGGAATCTTTTCATGCCGGCAGGAGCGATGCCGAAACGGCAAAAGAGCTCGGAACGAGCACGTCGACGATCCGGAATCACCGTTTCCAGCTTCGCGAGAGACAGAAGCAGGCGAAAATCTTCCTTGGGCTGATGGAGCTTCTGCAGGAAAAAAACCGGTCGCACGGGGATTTCATAACGATTCCCCGAACCGCACGCCAGGTCGACGAGCGGTTCGCCATCACCGAAAAGGAGAATACGGAAATTCTCCGGGAGTATTTCCCGGACGGTCTCAAAGGCCCTTTACGGAGCCTTCCCATCAGAGAGAAAAAGCGGGTCGCCATCCTGAGGCATCTCGTCACGTTCTTCGACCCAGAAGCAAGGTATACCGAAAAACAGGTCAACGAGATCCTCAAGCGGGTTCATCCCGACTGCGCGATGCTGCGCAGGAACCTCATCGAATACGGCTTCCTCGACCGCATCGCCGACGGGAGCGCCTACTGGGTCAAATTGGCATGAAGGAGAACGTCATGGACGCTCAAAAACGGAAAGAACTGAAGAAAGCCGCGAAAGAAGCGGTTCCGGCAATGGGAATCTATCGAATCACGAACACCGTCACCGGGAGAAGTCTGCTCGGATCGAGTATGAACCTGGGCGGCACCGCCAACAGTTACCAGCACAAGCTCGACTTTTTCAGTCACCACGACGCCAGGCTGAAAGCCGACCTGGAACGCTGCGGCATGGCGGCCTTCACGTTCGAGGTGCTCGAAACGATCGATCCCGCAGCCGTCGACCCGGCTGAACGGGCCGAGGCCGTCCGCGAACTCGAGAAGAAGTGGAGGGCGGAACTCTCCGCAAACGGTCAGATCGGGTATGACACCCCGGGAAACCCGGCAGACTCCTGATCAGGCCGGTCGGCCAACGGACGTCATGTAGACGACGCTCTCCTCCTCTCCGTCGAGGCCGAGCAAGACGTTCACCTCGTCGTCGAAGAGGGCAGCCATCTGGCAGGTGCCGAGACCGATCGAGGTCGCCGAGATCGCCAGGGCGTGGGCAACATGGCCCGCGTCGAGGTAGATGTAGCGGAAACCGCGCTGGCCATATTTCCAGGTGGTTCGTCCGAAGACCGCCGTCCAGACAAAAACGACGGGCGCCATGCGGCACTGGTTCTGCTCGAGCGCCGCATGGGCGAGCGCCTCGCCGAACCGTCCCGCAGCAAGCCGTTCGAGGGAGTGATTCCGGACCGAGTAATGATACACGCCGGGCTCGAGACCATCGACCGCATTGACGACCACGTAGGTCTCGATCGGATACAGACCGCCCGCCGATGGCACCGTCCGGCGCAGGAGGCCTGATTCTCGGCCCCGTGACCCGCCCGCGACCCAGAGCAGGAAGGAAAGCTGGGCGGTCGTGACCGGTTTCGGCGCGTATGCCCGCACGCTGTGCCGGTTTTGGACCGCCTGTCTCAACGAGCAAGGCCTGACGCCGACCGGCTCGGGCAAAGCGACGACCGGCTTGTCGGGATACTCCTTGAAAGGTGTCGGCATTTTCGAAAATTCCGGCGCACCGCGCATCGCTTCACGCCGATATTTCGTCTCGCAATGGAAAGCCTCTCCGATGTGGTCTTTCATCATCCTCTCCTCTGTCACGCTCAACAACGTTCTATATTCTTATCTATCTCATTGCGGAAGTCGCACTGTTTTGAAATGATACTCTTCCGAATGGATCATGTCAAAACACCCCGCATGAGAGGGGCGG
>MWAR01000331.1 GCA_002068715.1 bacterium ADurb.Bin374 | reverse complement strand
TCATCGAGAAATTGCAGCCCATTGTGGAGAAAAGATTCGGGCCGGCGTACAAGCCGGCGGGCCAGTCGGCGTTGCTGAAAAACTGGTTCGACGGGTTCGTGAAAGGCGTCGGCGGCATCAGGCGCGATCAGACCCTCTTCAGGCTCGACATCACGCCTGAATTGATCATGTTCTGCGCGTTCTGGCCCTGGGGCTCCGAGCCGGTGAAAACATCGATCCGCATCGGTCTCCTGTGTTCCGATGAGGGCCTCGAAGCCAACATGGAAAAATTGCTTCAGGGATGTTTCTGAAACGCGGATAGGAACCTATGTCTGAAGAAATCAAATTCGGCGACAATTACGAAGATCTTTCCAGGGAATCCGGCGTCAATGCTGGATTTCAGTTCGAGTTCCGGTGTGAATGCTGTAATGACGCATGGCGCACACCGTTCGTCCCTTACCGGCGGGGTCAGGCTTCAGGCTGGCTTGGCAAGGCATCCGAACTCCTCGGAGGTTTGCTCGGTGGAGTGGGGGATATGGTGGACGGAATGGCCGAATCCGGCTTTGGAACGGCCCGGGACAGCGCGTTCCGCGATGCGATCAAGATGGCTTGCCACCATTTTCACCGGTGCGGCAAGTGTTCCCAATATGTCTGCGACCGCTGCTGGAACGTCTCGCGCGGTCTGTGCCTGCAGTGCGCCCCGGATGTCGATGCGGAAGTCGGGGCCGCCAAGGCCAGGGGTGAAGTGGATGCGGCGGTCGAGGCGGCGGAGATAGAAGGCCGCGCCCGCGGCAGGAAGATCGATGTGAAAACCGATAAGCAATTGGTCTGTCCTTCCTGCGGCGAAAAGACCGGGGGTGGGAAGTTCTGCGCCGCATGCGGGGCGAAAATCGTGAAGAAGACTTTTTGCCCTGAATGCGGAAACGCCGTGTCCGGAGACGACGCTTTCTGCCGTGAATGCGGGTGTCGCCTGAAAAAATGACGGAACCATCCCCCTTGTTCTTTTTGATATACTTAAAAGAGCGTATGTACCGGGGGGTTGAGATGAATACTGGATTCCGACGATTTTCCGTTGCGATTCTGACGGCCGCCGCTTTTTTCATGGCGCTGCTTTCCGGTTCCGCAACTGCGGCGGGAAGAGCCTCGGGCGACAGGGAGATCATGATCCAGGCCTTTGGCTGGAATTCCCAGTCGAGAGGCACTCCCAGTAAATGGTACAGGCTGATCGGCGAGCGTGCCGCCGACCTCGCCGAGCTGGGCGTCACGATGGTATGGCTGCCGCCAGTTTCGCGTTCGGTCAGCCCGCAGGGGTATCTTCCGGGCGACTACTACGACGTCGGAACCGCTGAGAGTCCGACGTTTTACGGCGACCAGGACCAGCTCGTCGCCTGCCTGGTCAAGCTGAACCAGGCAGGGCTGAAACCGATCGCCGACATCGTGATCAACCATCGCTGCGCCAGCCACCAGGATTCCGGAGGCGTCTGGAATATCTACAACTTCGCATCTGGGAAAGCCCGTTGGGATGCTCAGATGATCTGCGCCGGCGAATATGGCGGCAGAGGAAGCCGCGATTCGGGCGACAATTTCGGCCCGGCTCCGGATATCGACCATGCGAACTCGACGGTTCAGGCCGACGTCGTCGAATGGCTGAAATGGCTCAAAAAAATGGGGTTTTCAGGTTGGCGATACGATTTCAGCCGCGGATACGGTCCGGAATATACCGCTCTCTATAATAAGGCGACGACGCCGTATTTTTCGGTCGGCGAAATCTGGACGAACATGTCCTTCAACGGCTCCTACCTGAACCCCGACCAGAACGCCCATCGTCAGGTCTTGTGTGATTGGCTCGACAAGGCCGGCGACAAGGCGACCGTCTTCGACTTCACCACCAAGGGCATCCTCCAGGTCGCGGTGAACGGCGAATACTGGCGTCTCCGCGATTCCCAGGGAAAAGCGTCCGGCCTGATCGGCTGGTGGCCTGCTCGCGCCGTCACCTTCCTCGACAATCACGATACCGGTTCCCAGCAGAACCACTGGCCGTTCCCCTCGGAAAAAGTGATGCAGGGGTATGCCTACATCCTGGCCCACCCGGGAACGCCCTGCCTCTTCTGGGAACACGTCTACGACTGGAAACTTCGCGATCCCATCCGGAAGCTCGTAGATGCGCGTCGGAAATGCGGAATTCGCTCCACGAGCAAGCTGGAGATCGTCAAAGCCGAGCAGGACCTCTATGCGGCAATCGTCGATGAGAACCTCGCCGTGAAGCTCGGCCGAAACGACTGGAATCCAGGTCCGGCGTTCGAGCTCCTGGCGAGCGGCGAACAGTATGCCGTCTGGGGGAAAAAAACGGCCAGAAACAGACGCTGATTTCCGAAATCGGAAAGAACGCCCGCACGCGGTGTACACCGTGGGCGGGCGTTTTTTTGGGCCCTGATCCTACGACGTCGACCTGCATCATTGAGTCCTGGTAACGAAAACAACCTGTTCGCCCTGAACTTTCGCCGAAGAGGGCGAGAGCTGCTCGTGGTTCGACGGGCTCGCCACCGCGGAAACGCGAAAATTGGCTTTTTTTCAGGATTAAGTAACGCCTGTGAAAAAGGAACGATGGGAAAAGCGGTGTACACGAGAATCGTGCGTTTACATAATATATTATTCGTAAAGTGTACAGCCCGGTTTCCGTGAGCGGCAGGGTGTGAGACGAAGACGGGTGTACACTGAATGGCGAAAATATGTACGGCCTATTTCCCCGGGAGACGAAAAAGTTGTATCGGGTCGGTGACTCCGAGGGAGACAAGGTTGAAACGAAGATTCCAGAGGCGGCCGAAGCTCATGAGGATGACCGCTCCCAATGCGAGTGCGAAGAAAATAAGGAGCCTGCGGGTGTTTCCTCCCCGGAACTGCGGGCTGGAATACCACTCGTTGATATGGAGGAGGATGTAGCTCGCGGTGGCGACAATCGTGAAGATGAAACCGGCGAAACGGGCATCCTGGGCTGCGATGGCCCGAAAATCGCCGATCGGACCGGCTCCGGCAACGCCTGCCCGGGCTGCGATATCCGCCAGTTCGGGAAAGAACCCGGTGATCAGTTGCGCGAGGAGAGTCGCGATGAGAGCGAATGTCCAGGCCGAGATGCGGGGCAGACGATCGTCTTCCGAATGATGGGCCGGATGCCAGACGGCGAGAAGCGCCGGAACGGCGAGAAGCGTGCCGTCACCCCAGATGCCGCAGGCGATGATGCCGGTGGAGATGACCGCCCGCAAGAGGGAACTCGGCCGGTTCTTTGCGGTGGATGCTAGCGCCGCTCCGAGAACGAGGAGAATCAGGAACGACTGGATCTCCGAAAAATACGACGATGTCATCACGAGGAATGTTGCGACGAGAAGGCTGGAAATGAGGCCTTTGTCGGCGTAGTGAATGGTGAGCGGTGTGCCGGTCGTCGTTGGTTCGGACACCTCGAGCGTGTGAGAGTGTTTCGGAATTTCGAGGGCGAGAAGGCGGATCGATGGAAATTTCGACGAGAGGGGGATTTCCATGAGTGCGTTCAGCCGTGGAGGGCGGATGGTTCGCAGAAGGTAGACGCCCGAATCCTGCATCGCGATCGAGGGGTTTTCGAGCATGTCCTGGATGCGCCGCTCGGCCAGGTGGGGTTCGTAGGCATACAGCGTGCGGACGGCCGCCGCTTTCACGCGGTTGTCCGGCGAGGCGGTCAGCCGCACGAACTCATCACGGAGATGCGGCGTGCGACAGAGGCTCAGGCCTTCGAGCGTATTCGCGACAACCCGCGGATCGTGATGCCGGAGAAATGGCTCGAGTGCCGCCGGGATGCGTGGGTCATTCAATCTGGGAAGGCGCTTCACGAGAAAGGAAATCTTGAAGAGATCCGTTTCGGCGGCCAGGAACTCGAGCATCGGGCCTGCCAGGGAGGGAACTTCGCTTTCGATGAGCCGGTCGATCGCTTCGAAAGCCACATACCGGCTTCCGAGGCGCATTTTGTTCAGCAGGATTTCCTGGCGGGTGAGATGGACCGTGTCCGTGGTGGCGTCTTTTTTCGCCTCCGATGCCAGTTCCGCGGCGCGACGCTGGGGCGAGACCTGCTGGTCGAGCTTGTTGCGGGCTTTTCTGGCGAAGTAACGGACATGCGGATCGGGATCGAGAAGAAGCTCCGTCACGATCGGCAGGAGAAGGTCCGCGTCGAGCGGGGTGAGGCCCTCATGCGCGCCGATCGTGTTGAGAATGGCCTGCTGATCGCTGTCGCTGCCCTTTTCGAGAAGCAGCCGGGCGAACTCCGTCCAGGTCGCTGACACGGTATCGGTAATCGGCATGTGTGTATCCTATCATACTCGGGAAAATGATCGAATCTTTCGCCGGATATGCCGATAATTCGGCACATTCCCGGCAGGAATCGAGCAGAGAAGGCCTGGAAAGCCGAAAACTCCGATGGCATTTCAATTGCTTATAACGGACGGTTTTTTTCATTCTGTCCGTGATCGTCACGATCAGCGGAAACGGAGGCATTCGGATGAACTCAATGGGTACCTTCCTGCGGGCGGCTGTGTGCGGTGCGATGGTCGCCGTCGCCGCGGCGGCGGGCGCGGCAATCGACGTGAGCGTGGATCGAAGCTTCAATACGGATGTGACCGTGTCCGTGCCGGCGCTTCGTTTCACGAAGCTGCAGATTCAGCGGCGGCCGGTGACGGCGCTGTACATGAAGGATGCCTGCCCGACCCTCGTGAAAGGCGAGCCTGAGCTGCCGGTCATTTCAACGTTCCTCATGGTCCAGAACGAGGGGAAACCGTCGGTGAAGGTCTTCGACAGCGCGTTCGAGACGATTTCGGTCGACGGAACGATCCTGCCGAGTCGTGGGGCGCTGTCGCGATCGGAAGACCCTTCCTCGGTTCCCTATGAATTCGGAAAGATCTACGAGCGTGATGCCTGGATTCCCGCCGACAAAGACCTGGTCAGGATCGAAAAGCCTTTCGTGTTCCGCGATGTGCGCGGTGTCCGGATGATTTTCTCGCCGGTGCAATACAATCCGGTCAAAAACCAGATCAGGGTCTACAAGAGTTTCCGTGTTCGCCTCGAAACCGGGGTCGCGGGTGCCCCTTCGGGCCAGCGGCGGAACTCCGTCATTTCGAGTGTATTCGAACCGCTATACAAAAAAGCGTTCCGCAACTTCGCGCCCATGGCTCAGCGGCTGCAGCGTCTCGGCGAGAACGGTCGGCTGGTGATCGTCACCCCTGACGAGTTTGCAGACGCCGTCATGCCTCTGATGGTCTGGAAGCTCAAGTGCGGCGTCGAGACGCATGTCGTGAAGCTCGGTGAGATCGGCGGCGCGACGCCGGAGGCCGTGAAGGCGTATCTCCAGGGCGAATTCAACACCAAGCCGTTCACGCACGTCATCCTGGTCG
>MWAR01000330.1 GCA_002068715.1 bacterium ADurb.Bin374 | reverse complement strand
GGCATCCGAACCCCGTCTCAAGTATCTGACGGCCGACCGGATCGAAATGGTTGCGCCGACGGGCTCCGGAACGTCTGACATCGCTTCCGGCGCTTCCGACATCGTCTCAGGGACTTCCGACATTGCGTCGGTGTCTTTCGATGTCGCTCCAGGCTCTTCCGGCGTCGGTTCCACGGCGAACATCGTCGCATCGTTGCAGGATCCCTCTTCAAACATCGGCTCTGAAAGCGAATCGACGGATATGACCTTCTCACCTGAAGTCGAATTGTCGCCTGTCATCGCTACGGGGTCCATCGAAACCGCGTCGCACCGGAACGTGACGGACGCGGTCATGATCGGGCGGTGAGCGCATTTTCCCGGGCTCCCGTTTTCCGATAAACCGCGCATGATTTTTCCATTTTCGGCGAAAATTTCAGAAGCGGACCGGCACCGATACGAGATCGATGCCGTTTCCGGGGCGTTTTACGGCATCTTCATCGGAATGATGACGCCGTTCATCCCGATCCTGATGAAACGCTTGTCGGCAACGCCGCTGGAGATGGGGCTGGCGCTGTCTGCACCGTATTTTTCGCTCGTTTTCGGCTTCCCGCTTCTGCGGTATTTCACGGGGTGGCGGGCGCTCGACATCATAACCATCCCGACCGCGGTGACCAGGCTCGCCATCGCCGGGGTCGGCTTCACCGACAATACCACGGCGATTCTGCTGCTGTATGTGCTGTGCCAGTTCGTCGAAGGGCTCGGCATGGGCGCCTACACGAGGGTGCTGAAGGAACTATATTCCGACGGTTCGCGCAGTCTCGCGATGGGATACGTCAGGTTTTTCATCGCGATGACGACGATCGTCGGCTCGGCCGTGGGCGGCTGGATGCTCGATTCCGGGTACAAAACGGCAATGTTCATCATCGCGGGCGTCTGCGGCATGCTGTCATCGGTCAATTTCAACCGCGTGCTGCCGCGCGATTCTTCGCCGACGTTCGCGACGGGCGGATTCAGCGTCGGGTCCGTTCGAACGACTCTGAAGGCCTCGGAAGGCTTTTACTGGCTGAACGTGACGATCATGCTGTATGGCTTCGGCAATCTGCTGATGCTCGGCGTGCTGCCGACGAAGCTCGTCACCGGTTGGCATGTGTCGAACGCGACGGTCGGGTATCTGAACGGTCTGACGAACGTAGTCCAGATGTTCGCCTACGTCGTCATCGGTCGCTTCATCGCGAAGCACGGCTCGCAGCGTGGTCTGCTGCTCGGGATGTTCGGCGGTCTGCTGAACCCATGGCTGTTCTTTCTCGCGCCGACGGCCGCCTATCTCACGGTGCCGTATTCATTCACCGGCATTCTCAACGTTGGCTTTGACCTGAGCTGGATGCAGCTGATCATCGCGTTCGCACCAGTCTCGGAACTCGCTATATATGGCTCGGTATATACATTCCTGATGGGCGTTCGCGGCATCGCCGCAATGTTGTTCTCGAACCTGGCGCTGTCGGCGCTCGGTGTCGACACGTTTCTCGCCCTCGCCGGCGTCTTCATGCTCACCGGCGTTTCCCTCGCCATCTGGAAACGCGATGCCTGGAAAGCCTGATTTCTGAAAAACCAAGCCGACGTCATAAACGCTGAATCGTGGCGAAACCGTGGTTATTTCATCACAAAGACACGAAAGCACGAGGAAAGGGCTGCAACTCACTTTGTGTCAGGTATGTTGAAATTCGAAGGATTCACCGCGGAGTCGCTGAGGGAAATGTTCATTATATCTTTTTTTTATTTCGCTTCATCCTCTGCGCCTCGGCGTTACGGCGGTGAAACGGTATTTTGTCTTTGTGTGTGAATATCGGATGATTTCAATCTGGCCGTCATCTGCCGATCGTGTCTTGTTTTGACAGAGGACTGATCTGAGAGTATATTCGGGCTGAGGACAGAAAAAAACAGTCCAGAAAACATGAGAGTTTTGAATGGGAGAGATCGATATGACGAAGCACGAGCAGTTTGCCGTTTCCGTTTCCAAAGAAACCCTCAGGGCCCTCGAGACCCTGGCCACGCATGAGGGCAAGACGATAGACGGCCTCATGCGCGATCTCATCACCTCGTATCTCAAACTCCAGGCCGCAAAAGCTGGGAAGGCGCCCGCCGACGAGGTTCACGAACACATTCTAGAGATCATCGAGTCCGCCACCGCCGTCGGGAAATAACGGAAGGCGCGGCCATGAAACAACTTCACATCGACATTTCGCTTCCCGAAGCCACCTACCGGGCCATCGAAGCCCAGGCGACCAAGGAGGGCCGGACCACGGACGATCTCATCCGCAACCTCGTTGTCTCGTACATCAAAGTCCAGGCTGCCAAGTCCGGCAAAACCGCCGGCGACATCTTCAACGAACTCGCCCTGTCGTACATCAAGGCATCGAGCGCAACCGAACACCTCCACCACGCAAAAAGATAGCGGCATAGATACAATAACAGGTTTACCGCAGAGAGATCAAGAAACAGAAGTTTTACATATATACATCTGTATTCAATGATCCATTATATTCTGCAGGGGCGGGCTTGAAACCCGCACCCTACAAAGGGACATAGGGTTAGTGCGCAGCATCAAAGGATGTTTGCGCCAATACCGTCGCGGT
>MWAR01000329.1 GCA_002068715.1 bacterium ADurb.Bin374 | reverse complement strand
CGAGGCACAGAGCCATCAAAAAACTTTTTTCATTCTCGGCGATGAAACGGTCTTCCTATATATCGTTGAATATATAATTACTGTAGGTGCAGGGCGTCGAAGCGCGTCGTTTTCTTGAGCAGGGCGGCGATCTCGGGCTCTTCGGCTTCGACGGCGTAATCGAGCGGGGTTTTTCCGTCTTTGTCTTTGGCGGCCGCGTCGGCGCCGTGCCCGAGAAGGAACTCGACGGCTTCCTTTTCACCGGCGGCCGCGGCCAGATGCAGGGGCGTCACACCCTCGGCATCCGTCGCGCCGATGCTCGCGCCCTTCGCCACGAGCAGTTTGTAGATCTCGATCCGCTCGGGGGCTTCCGACTCGCCATCCCCCGCAGCGTAATGCAGGGCGGCCAGGCCGGCCTTGTCGACGGCTTTCGCATCGGCTTTCGCGTCGAGAAGCAGCTGCACGGGCTTCAATTCGCCTCCAGCGATGGCGACGAGAAGGGGCGTGACCCCCTCGCTGTCCCGCGCGTCGATCTCGGCGCCTTTCTCGAGAAGAAGCGAGATGACGGCCGGCTCGGTCGCGGTCGCGGCATGGTGCAGCGGGGTCATGCCTTCCCCATCGCATGCTCTGACGTCGGCGCCGTTTGAGAGCAGAAACTCGACGACCGCTTTCTGCCCGGCGGCGCAGGCGCAATGGAGCGGCGTTTCCCCATCGGGGTTCTTCAGGCTCACCAGTTCGGGTTTCGCCTTGACGAGGCCCTGTATTTTTGCCAGGTCGCCTTTCTTCGCGGCCGTGTGAATCGGCGCGGCGATCAGGGTGGAAGCGGAAAGAAGGCCGGCGATGAAGATCCCGATGCAGGCGCGTTTCATATTTTTTGTACCTCGCTCAGAAGTTTTCCGTGAACTCGTGGTATATTCGAATTGTATCACGCCGACCCGGGGTGCAATCTGCCGACCTGCGACGATGCGTCCAGACCGGTTTTTGCGCCGGGCCGGCGCGTGAATGGAGTAGTGAAGGAGAGGGTGGAGTATATGAAGTTTGCCTTGGTTCGTGGAGTATTGATCGCTCTGTTGTTTTACGTCGCGTCGGTTCCGCTGACGGTGGCCGATGAAGGGGTGAACGTCGGTGCCCTGCTCGAAAAGGCGGCGACGCTGTGCGGGGAAAATCGATATGCCGAGGCTGAGCCGCTGCTGATGCAGGTGATCGCCGCCGAACCGAACGAGGCTGAAGCGCATTATCGCCTCGCGATCGTGTATCTGAAGACCGACCGTTCCGCCGAGGCGACGCAGGAGTATCTCAAAACGGCCGGTCTTGACGAGAAACTGGCCCGGGAACTGCGCATGCAGAATCCGATGTTCTCCCTGTCCGCGCCCGCGAAGGGGGTCGCCACGGAGTCTGGCTTCATCGCCGCTCCGGAATCGGCAATTCCGCCCGTGTCCGATGCATCCGGCGGGGTCGAGGCAAAATAATAGTTAGCTATATAGAATAGAGGTTCGGGAGGATATTCCGCGTATGGCTGAAGAGATCATTCGCGAGGGGAGCTGGATCTGTCCGAACTGCCGTACGAAAAACCGCGGCGCCCACGAGAAGTGCACCGCTTGTGGGGCGATCCGTGGAAACGTCCAGTTCATCTACGAGGAGAACGGACAGCAGATAACCGACGAGGCGGAAAAGGCCCGCGCGCTCGGCGGCGCCGACTGGGTCTGCCCGTTCTGCGCCGACAGCAACCCTTTCGACGCTACCTCCTGCAAAGGCTGTTCGGCCCCCCGTTCCGAGGGAAAACAGCGCGAGGTGAGAAATCTCGGCGCAACCCCGGCCTCGTCTGGCCAGTCCGCCGGAACGCCGCGCATGGCGGAGCCGGTCATCCCCGCGGAAGGCCTCTCGACCGCGCGGCCGGTTTCCCCGGCGGTGGCGTGGTTCTTCAAGATCGGCTGTGGCGGCATTCTACTGCTGCTCGCGTCTCTGATGGGCCTGGAGTGCATGACCTGGAGCCAGGTCGTCGAGGTGACGGGGCTGGCCTGGGAACGCACGATCGACGTCGAGGAACTGAAGGCGGTCAGGCACGAGGACTGGTCGGACCGGATGCCTTCCGGCGGCCGTGTGCTGAACCGCGAAGAGAAGATCCGCTCGTATCGAGACGTTCTGATCGGCCACCAGGAGGTCGATGAGACCTACACCGAGCAGCAGCAGGTCGGCACGCGCAGGGTGAAAACGGGCGTGCAGGACCTCGGCAACGGGCGGTTCAAGGAGATCTGGTCCGACGAACCCGTCTACAAAGATGTTCAGAAGCGCCGTCGCGTGATGAAGCCGATGTATCGCCAGGAGCCGGTGTACGGCACCTGGCTGACCTACGAGACGGACGAGTGGGTGAAGGTCGACACCAAGACCGCCAAAGGCACGACGGAACTGCCCGCGTGGCCGCCGACCGGTGTGACCCAGCCCGTCGAGAACCGACTGGGGGCACGCCGTGAGGGCGCGAAGACCGAGTCATACAAAGTCACCCTCACGTCGTCGAAGAACGGCAAAGCCTACGACATCACCGAGATCGGCTCGAAGAAGATCGACGCCGCGACATTCGAGAAGATGAGGCCGGGCACGAAGTGGGCCGCCGGCATCAGCGGCCTCGGCAACATCAAGGAGCTGGCCCCCGCCGCCCCCTGATGCCTGAAGGTGCGAACGAACGACAACGCACCGAAGAGATACAAAGGCCGTTTCACCGCCGAGTCACAGAGACGCAGAGACTGAAACGATATGAAAAACTATATAGTTTCTCGGCGCCTTCATATCTTCGCGGTGGAACTTTCGAATTTCGACATACCGGACCATCCTCTCTTGCCGGACTCTTGCATGACCCGGTCGGGGTGTGGTATCCTTTTCTCGATGCGGGAATAGCTCAGTTGGTAGAGCGTCAGCTTCCCAAGCTGAATGTCGCGGGTTCGAGACCCGTTTCCCGCTCTCGAAAAGGCCCCGGAGATTCGCATGGATCCCGGGGCCTTCGCATTTTCGAAAAACAGGTGCTAATGAATTTGCTAATGGTTTTTCCGAAATTCACTGGGACGGCAGTTAAAATATACCAGTAACTTCAGGATATTTCTGACCGAAGAAAATCCCGGCATCGACATTGTCACGCTGCCCAGTCGGCGCACAGCAGTTCGGCCTGGGCGAGGACGGTCTTCGTGGCTTCCTCCTGGAGGTCGGGCGGGTAGCCGTGCTTCTTCAGGATGCGCTTCACCATGACCTTGATTCTTGCACGGGCACTCTCACGCACCGTCCAGTCGATCGTGACGCTCTTGCGCACCTGCGTTACCAGTTCGGCTGCGATGACCTTCAGCTCGTCGTTGCCCATCGCCCGCACGGCGCTCTCGTTCGCGGCAAGCGCGTCGTAGAAAGTGATTTCATCGTCGTTCAGCCCGAGTTCCTCACCTCGCTTCCTC
>MWAR01000328.1 GCA_002068715.1 bacterium ADurb.Bin374 | reverse complement strand
GCCGTCGGGAAGAATTTCCTTAAGCGGTGATCCGGGGTCGTTGTATTCGTCGGTGACCGATCTGGAAACCAGGAGCTGGCAGGACGACGCCGGGGCGGGCCGGTTGACGTCGAGCAGCCGCGTGGTCAGCCACTCGTTCTCCTCGTCGAAATCCGTGATCAGCGCCTTTCCTGGCATGTCGAGCCAGTCGGCGCCGCTGAACCGCTGCGGCAGGTCTGTCACCGACGCCGGACCTGCGTCGAACGGGGCCTGCACGAACAGACGGTCACGGAACGCGGCGGTGGCGAGCGGGTCGCCGCCGTCGAGAGCCTCGGCCCAGAACAGCGTCGCCGGCATCAGGGGCATCCACTGCATTGCCCGGGGACCCGTCGCGACGCCGTTGATCGGAATCTGCTCGCCGGCAGGGAGGTTGGCGATGATGCGCAGAAGCGCTCCCGATGATGCGTCCCGGACTTCGTAGACGTGGCCGGCCAGGTCGGCCGGAACGACGTGGGAGAACGGCCGGGTCAGCCGGTCCGTCAGCAGATACCGGCCGTCGGGGGATATCTCCGCCTGCCGGAACAGGTCGGGCTTGCCGACCGGTGTTGCCGATGCCGTGTCGATATCGACGCGCACGAGCTGTGACGTTGCGAAATATTCGAACTGGGCGTCGTGAAACAAGGTCTTGAGGAGGTCCTGGAAGGTTCGGGCCTTGACGAGTCTTCCCGACGCCTCTTCGGCAGTTGGTCCAGTCGGAACAGGTGGTGCCTGCGGCGGGTCCCCACGATCCGGCGGAATGATACTGGCGAATATGGAAAAGCCCCCGCTCGCGGTACCGTGACGATATTCCCACTGATATGGTTCCGTCAGAAGATCGTTGAGTCCCTGGAGAATGCAGTGTCCCTGCCCCGACGAGGGATCGAAAATCCAGAGTTCCGAGCCGCCGGATGTGTAAATCACGGCTGCAATGGTCTTGCCGTCAGGGGACCAGCTCGGATACCCGGCTTTCCCGTCCGGAGGGAAACGGAGTTCGATGGCTTGCCTGGTTTCCAGATCCAGGACGCTGCCGCCCGTCATGTACGACGTCCTCTGCTGCATGTTCGAAGAGGGGGAGAACCTTATGCCGGCCAGTCGCAGCATCGGCTGGGCAAGTTCCGAGAGTGGCACGTGGGTCCGGTGCTGGATGAGCAGCATCTTTCCGCCGCGTGGCGAAATGCGTGCATTTGGGGTCGGTGGCGAGTCGACGATCGTCATGATGCGCGGCGCC
This sequence comes from bacterium ADurb.Bin374, assembly GCA_002068715.1. The sequence goes on along the minus strand of MWAR01000328.1, from coordinate 3,157 downwards.
GGCAGTTTCCACGTATGCTGCGCCACGGCGGGAGCAATCAGGCAGACGGCGGCCAGGGCGATGCCGGCCAGCAGGGGAAACGTTCTTGAAACGGGTGATGACAGAGCCATGAATCCGCCTTCCTCGATGAACGGTTTCGAACGACGCACCAGCCGCAAGTATAGCACTTCCCCATCCGCGGATGACGCAGATGAAACAGATGAAATTTTGTCATCCGTCCTCCATTGATTCCTGCATATCGAAACACAAATTCGCGTTTCCGTTCGTGCTGGGCTGTCGAAGCACGAGAGGCTCTCGTCCTTCGATAAGTCCGGGTTGAACGGGGGGTGCAATTTTGCAGGACCCACATTCTGCAAAACCATTCCTGCCGTATTGTTTGTGGTATACTATGTATATGATACGCAAGGACATTTCGCGCGGCGCGAGGGCCGGCTACCTGCTCGAGTTCCCGCTCCTGGCCTTCGGAAGCGGAATTTTGGCCGGCGTCCTGTCTCCGCTATTGCCAGAACCCTGGAATCTCATTCCCTGGGTCGTTTTCGTCGTCGCGCTGGTGGCCTGGTTCCTCTACGACCGTTTCTGCCCCGGCTGGCGTCTGAAACAGGATTGAGCCGGCATCACAGCAGCCATGTCTCGATCTCCTGCGATTTGCCCTTGACGCGGGTCGTGCCGAGCCACTCCATTGACACCGCATCGCCGATGATGGCCCGGGTCGAGCCCGAAACCACGGTGCGGCAGCCCGGCAGACGCTGGGCCATCGCCGCGAGCCTGGCTGCGAGGTTCACCGGGTCGCCGATGACGGTGTAGTCGAGGTGCGTTTCCTCCGAGCCAACGATGCCGGAAACGACCGCTCCCGTGTTGATGCCGATGCACAGGCCAGGATACAGCCCCCGTTCGGCCGCGATCCTGCGCATGGATGCGATCGCCGAGAACGCGCTCCTCACAGCCTTCGCGTCCCCGCCGCACTCGTCGTGCCGAAAGACGATCATGATCTTGTCACCGATGACCTTGTCGATCTCGCCCCCGTATTCCGAAACGGCCTCGTTCGCAATGTCCAGATGCTGTTCGAGGATGGCGAAGACGATCCTGGCGTCGCTGCGCGCCTGAAACTCCGAAAACTCGTGCAGAGAGGAAAACAGAATTGTCGCCGTGATCATGGCGCCGTTTCTGTCGTTCATCCTTCCGCTCCGTCCATCCTGCGCGGCTTTCCTGGCCGAGTCCGAAACATATCGGCGCAGGAACCTGCCTTCCTCGAGCCCCCTGGCGAGCCGGTTGAACGCGGAGGCCAGGGAGCCGAACTCGTCGTTGCGCGAGTCGTCGAGACGGGCCTGGAATTCCCCGTTCCTGATGCTTTCGATGCCGCCTATGATGCGCTGGAGGGGAAGGATGAAATACAGACCGCCCAGCACGCCGGTGATGACCGCGATGCCGAGCAGGCTCATCAGCAAAAGGGAGACGTGGACCTCGAGAGCCTTCCGCTCCGATTCGAGATGCGAGATCGACTTCTGTCCCGCCAGATCGGCCATCAGATGTTTCGCCGGGTATGCTTCGACCAACAGGCGGTCGTTTCCAGCCTGCTCCTCCTTCCGGATCGTTCCGCGGCTCGTGTGAACGTCCGACAACACCTCTCGAAGAGCAGTGAACGATGCGGGAGTTCGGTTCATCCGCTCCGGGAAAAACTCCGTCAAGGTCTGCAGCCCGGTCATGCCGGCGTTCAGATCGGACGGTCTGTCGGGTCTGTCGAAACGCGGCAGGAACTCGTTCAGATACCGTCGCTCCATGCTGTAACTGTTCCAGAACCAGTAGAGAAGATGCTCGACCCGCCCGCCCGACCGGATGACGGTTTCGACCTGGAACGTGGTGTTGAACAGCACGCTCATCTCGAAGACCCGCTCGGGGTAGTGGAGCAGATTGATGAATGTGCCGGGCCCCACGAGGCTCAGGAGCATCTCGTTCACCATTTCCTTCTCCAGACCATCCATGGCCTGTGGCGCGGCGTTCACGGGAGGCGTGGGTGCGGCGGCGATATCGGAGTTGCCGTCATACTGACGGAAGCGGCTTCCCGCACGCTGGATGAACCGGGAGATGAGGAGGTTCCGTTCCCGGTTCACGATCAGTTCCTTATAAAGTCGCGTCAGGTGAACGTGAGGCCCGATGCGGGGAATGGCAAGAAATATATGGTAAATTATTGATTCCTTCCGGTCCATGGCCGTGAGCGACCGCAGGAATAGGTCGGAAGTCGAGAGGGAGGCTGGAGACGATTCCGGAAGATGCCGCGCGAAGGCGTCGATGCTGTTGAGACTTTTCAGATACGCCGTGTAGGAGGAGAGGTTGTGGCGCCCGTTCTCGTCGATCGAGGCGAGTTCACGGTGAAGCGTGTCGGCGATTTCCCGCTTCTGGTTCCGGAAATACTCGGTGAGGAATCTCCCCGCGAGGTAATCCATGCCGGCGAGGGGAAGCACTGCGGCGGCAATGAACGTAGCCAGCAGGAGAAATCGGACCGACAGTTCGCGCTCCCCGCCAGTCTGGGCCGGCCGGACCAGGCCGAACAGGCAGACGGCGAGCAGGAGATACAGAACGGCCTTCTTCGCGGTTTCGCCCGGAGCCTCGCCCTCATCCGGGCTGGACATGGGGACGACGCAGACGATCCGGCCAGCTTGACCGGGAGACAGTGGGGATGCCCCGACGGCGAACGTGCCGTAGGACCCGAATCGGAACCCTGGTCTGAGCAGGAACCGGCGCGCCTCGGTGATCTTTCCGAACAGACGGGAGCGTCGGGTGATGAAGGAGGACGCGGTGATGGAATCGTCGTTGGATGGAATAGATGCGATTCCCGAGTTATGAAACTGCCAGGTTGCCGCGAGAAGCCTGGGAACGAAATCACGGCCGATCAAATCTGCATTGATATATACTGCAAGAATATAACGATCCTCGATGACGTCCCAATACAGAATCCTTGTTTTCAGACGGTCGCGAAACACCTGCCATTTTCCGTGCCAGTCCCGCTGGATGCTGGCCGGGAACGCGACCTGGAGCGTCGAGCGGATGCGGGCCGAATGGGATGCGGACGCCAGATCGGGAGCCACGGTGGTCGAGGCGACGTCCGGGGCCGTGCCGCCGGTAGTGCCTTCCGCGCCGATCCCGAAGCCCATGTATCGCC
>MWAR01000327.1 GCA_002068715.1 bacterium ADurb.Bin374 | reverse complement strand
GCACGCCTCAGTTGGTTGCGGCTCCGGGAACCCGCCTGTTCGAGATTCCGAGCGAACCCGGAGTCTACACGATGAGAGTGGACGCGACGCGTGTCTACGCCTATGACTATTATCGGAAGGAGATGATCTTCCTTCCGACGGGTGGTGTGACCTACGTCCCGAAACTCGACACGAAATACGTATCCGTCCAGGTGATGGCCAACTGCGAGGTCATCGTGCTCGACGACACGCCGCCGGCGCTGGAGCTGGCGAATCTATCCGGAACGAAGGCAAAAGCCTGGAGCTTCTCCCCCGGCCTTCTCTGGGGGACCACCGGCGAAATCCTGTCTACGAGCGTCGATGGAAAGACGAACGCCTCGGAGATCAGCCTCTGGGTCGCCGACGACAACCCTTACGGAAACGTCACGACGCATGCGAATATCACCACGCCTCCGGTCAAAGATCCATATTTCTCGCAATATCAAGTGAAACACAAGGGTGGGAACAGAGTTGCGTCGTTCTCTTACCAGAACGCCTACGGGGAACTGGTCCCCTCGGGGCTGGAAGAGACGGCGCGGCCGGCGCTGACCGCGGCGATGCCCCGGTATCGCTCGGCTCCCGACGGGCTGAACACCTACGCCGTCGATCAGTATGCCGTGAAACAGTATGACTACTCCTTCGCCACGCTTCCCTCCGAAAGCGGGCTGGCGAACGTGAGAAGCTGGTCGTATCGCAAATACACGATTCCGGTCTCTGCCCTTGTCCATTACAGCAAGGGGGCGGACGGTGTGAATTACTACGCCAATATGGATTATCACTATGCAAATAATATATCCACCTATACCAATCTGCTGTTCGGCTTCAGTGCCGCCGACGCATCGAGTAACGCGTTCGGCCCGGTTCTGACGGGAGAGCTGGTCATCCGAGACAACGACCGGCCGAATCTCTTCCTCCGGGCGATCGACGAGAAGGACACGTCCGTCTCCCTGTATGGCCCCTCGAACGTGAACCCAACCGCCTTCGCCGGCCCCTGGCGCAATCTCGCGGCCGGTACGGGAGTCGCCGAAGACCGTGCGGGCAACGAAACCTGGAGTTGCGGCGGATCGATCGAGTCGCCCGCGGCGATTTCGGGGTTCATGCCGGATGTGCGACTGGTTTCAGCGGGAGACGTGCGTGGGATCCTCGTCCAGGGTGTTCCGAACGGCACGTCGACGCTCGAAATCGACGTTCCGGTCGTCTTCTCGACGATCATGTCGGACAATGCCGGCCAGACGACACGCCAGAGCTGGTCGCTTCGCGGTTCCGACGGGACGATGATCGCCGACATGGGCTCGGGGAACGTCTACAGGCACATTTTCCGCGAAGACGGCTGGTATACGGTCGAGGTCACCGCAGTGGACGACGCGAAGGACTGGCCGAGCGATCCACGGTATCCGACCGCTGCCTCCAGCAAGGCAAATGTCAGGTCCCTGAAAATTTCGGTGCCGGTCGCCAGCTCGAGGCTTGACACGCGGATCATCGAAAAGAATGTTCGCTGAACGCTCACGGGGCCGACCGGCCCCGCTTCAGGCATGCGCCGCAGCCGCATTGCTGGCCTTTCTGGCAGTGCAGGGAATGGTCGCATCCGGGTGCAGTGAAATTCCGCACTGCTGGTATCCGCTTGCGAGCGACTCCGCGGCCCCCCTCGAGAGCTGGCTTGCCCGTGATCTCATCGAGAGAATGGGCAAGGTTCTCGGGGAGCAAGCCGGGCAGGCTTCGGTCAGATGGCGGCAAAACCCGGGGCCGAGCCTCGATGGCACGGTGCTGACACGGGAAGCGGCCGCGACCGGCCTCGAGTGGACGCCCGGAGAGGCGTCCGGAAAACCGGTCATGGAGTTCGAGGTGCGCTCCGATGCGGGAACCCGCGAAGTGAACGGCGATCCCTACTGCCTGTGGGGGCCCACCCTGCAGTGTCGGGAAACCCGCTCAGCGACGGTGCGTTATCTGGCCCTCTCCGGCAGTCGCGACGTGATCGGTATCGACGAACTCTCGTTGAAAGCTATGAGCACGATCGACTGGTCGTGGCACGGCTTCGTTCCCGCCGGCTGCATCCTGTTGAGGAAGGTCGAACTGGTGTTCGGCGAATCGCCATGGATGGTATCCCTGTGGCTCGGCCAGGGAAGCCTGGGAAGCCCCGCTACCGGCGTCGCGACATCGGCCATTGCCGGCAGCGTTCAACCTGAGGACGTGATTCTGCGATGAAACATCACTCCACGATACACCGTTCGGCGAAGCAGGGAGTCACGCTCCTGGAGATTCTGATCGCAACGATGATTCTCGCGTTCGCGATGATCCCGATTGCCGGCGTTCTCGGCTACGGCCATGCGGGAACCCGGAAGGATTTCCGCCGGGTCGAGGCGATCCATCTCGCCGAAACGGCGATGAACGAGGCGCTGAAGCTTCCCTACGCCCAGCTCGTGACGGGCGCGCATGTCTCCTCGCTGGTTGCTGGAAGCGGAACAGTCGCGCTCGGCACGGTCACGACGTCGCAGAACAACTCGTATGACCTTTCCCTGCAGGTGACCGACGAGCCGATCAGTTTCGAGTATCAGCCGGTCGATCTGAACGATGCCGCCTACGCCTCGAGCACTCCCACCACCTGGCAGTTCCAGGCGCCGGTTGACACGGGGGCGGTTTTCGATGGAACGAATGCCCGGCGGCCCATCATGCTGAAACGGCTGAATATGGTCGTTCGCTGGAGTGAGCAGGGGGGCGTGGCGACGCCCGAAATCCAGCTCCTTTCGATGAAGGCGAATCTCGAACGATGAGACGGCAAACGCATCTGCGGCGTGGAATGGCAATCGTCGTCGTGATGATGTTCAGCCTTGCCCTGCTGATCCTCGGAAGCTTCTACATCCGGAGGTTTTCCCAGTCGACTCCGATCAACACCCGCCTCGTCGAGCGGGTCCAGGCAGACTTTCTCGGCTATGGAGTTCTTCAGATGGCGCTGCTGAAGTTCAAACAGCTTCCATCTGAATTCTATTTTGCTTACAATGCTATCGTGCTCGCGGGACGGGTCATCACGCCGGATCCTTGGGCCACCTATCGGGGAGGGAGGCTCCAGGGGGCGATGACGACCCCGTTCGCCGCCACCTACATGACGGATTTCAGGGTGCTCGGGCAGAACAAGTTCAATTCCGACGCCATCCAGATCTCCGTAACGGTCGATTGCGGCGGCGTCAGGCGGGTCGTCAACCATACGGTCAACGCGGTGAGGGTCAGGAACTGAAACGATGAGAACGGAACGGCGCCGGTGCGGCTTCACGATGGTCGAAATCATGATCGCGGCGGGGATGCTGTCCC
>MWAR01000326.1 GCA_002068715.1 bacterium ADurb.Bin374 | reverse complement strand
AAAACGATCCACCAGGCAGACGCTTTGATTCCGGTGACGGCGATGCCGTTGGCCACCCACGCCAGAAGCAGCGAGCTCACGGTCGCGAAGCACAGTGCGAAGACGATCTTCATCGGGATCGACGGGTTGCGCCCCTGGTCGGCGAGTTTTGCCCAGAGCCAGGTGAACAAACCGGCAAAGAGAATGACGGTGAGCGAGTTGGGCACCAACGCGAAGAACGAGGCTTCGAGCGGAATGCCGAACAACGTCTTGTCGACGACACGGTCCACGAGGAGGGGAAGCGAGGTATACATCTGTTTGAATACGGACTGGAAGCAGATCGCCGCCAGAATGATGATCAGGATCGCGAAGATCGAGTTGCGCTCGCCGGTATCGCTGCACGAGAGAGCGAGGCCGAAGATGCCGACGACGATGGCGATACTGAGGTAGGTGATCGCGATCTTGGTCTGGCCGGGATTGTAGAACAAATACACCATCAGCACACCCAGCGCGACGGTGCCGAGCGCCAGCCAGACCACGTTCGGCAGCACCACCGTGCGTTTCAACAATCTTCCCGGTTTATAGCCGTCGGCTTCGTTGTTGTAGTGAGGAACGCCGATCTGGAAGGCGATCAGCCCCAGGAACATGCCGGCAGATGAAAGATAGAAGCAGTTATGCCAACCGTAGTTTCGCGCGACCCAGGCCATCAGAACACCGGCCAACAGCGCCCCGAGGTTGATACCCATGTAAAACAGCGTGTATCCGCTGTCGCGGTGGGTGTCGCCTTCGGAATACAGCTTTCCGACCATGACCGAGACGGTCGCCTTGAGGTAACCGGTTCCGAGCGCGACGCAGGCAAGGCCCGCGAAGACGAACGCGAGGCTCTCGCGCCAGGCCAGGACCAGGTTCCCGACGAAGATCAGGAAGCCGCCCGTCGCGACGGAGTAGCGAAGACCCAGCAGCTTGTCGGCCACAAAGCCGCCCAGGATAGGCGTCATGAAGGTGAAAGCCATGTAGGCGCCCGAGGCGAGTGACGCGTCAGTGTCTGACAATCCCAGCCGCGAGGTCAGATACAGCATCAGAACGGCGGAGATGCCGTAGAAGCTGAACCGTTCCCACATCTCGGTGGCAAACAGGAAATACAGCCCCTTCGGATACTTCGCCGTCGTCGTTTCATCATGGGCAACAACACTCGTCGGGCCGTCCTTCATTCCTTCATCCCCTTATTATATATAATAATATTATAATTATTACGTTTTAATACTGCTGCCACCCGGGTTTGCCAGCATACACATCGAGGTAATACTGGCGGCGTTTCAGCATCGCGGCTGCCTCCTCGTCGAGAAGGACGACGGCTTTTTCGTGAAACTGGAGCACACTTCCCGGGCACCAGGCAGAAACCGGCCCCTCGACCATGTCGCGCACGGCGGGCGCCTTCGAGGCGCCGAACGCCAGCAGGAGACAGCAGCGGGCATCCATGATCGTCCCAAGACCCATGGTCAGCACGTGATGGGGCACGTTGTCGGGACCGCCGAACGGGGCGGCGTTGGCATGGCGCGTCTCTTCATCGAGGGTCTTGAGGCGGGTGCGCGACCGGAGCGACGAGGTCGGCTCGTTGAAGGCGAGGTGGCCATCAGAGCCGATGCCGAGCACCTGGATGTCGATGCCGCCCGCGTCGCGAATCGCCTGCTCGTAGGCGGCGCAGGAAGCAGGAATATCCTTCGCAAGGCCATCGGGAAGATGCGTTGCCCCGGACGCGAAGTCCACGTGCCGGAACAGGTGCTCTTCCATGCAGGCCCGGAACGAGGCCGGGTGCTTCGGATCGAGTCCCACATACTCGTCGAGATTGAAACTCACGGCATGTCCGAAGGAAAGCTTCTCTTCACGATGCATACGAACGAGCTCCTGATACAGTGGAAGCGGCGTTCCGCCGGTCGCCAGGCCCAGAACGGGCTTCTTCTTCTCGCGGAGCAGCTTCGCAATGATGCGGGCTCCGATCTTGCAGGCATCCAAGCGGTTTTTCTGAATGATGATTTCCATGCTCGCGTTCCTTCCAGTTGCCGTGATTGTCGCCGGCCATTTTAACATGTACCCGCCACGGCGGCTTGACGATCATCGAGAAAAGCACGTGTCAAAAAGGAAGGATCGTTGATCGTATCCTGCCGTGAATGGTATGCTTCCGGCAGAATCGGGCGGATCACGATTCGCCCCTTAAGGTGGGTTGACACCCTTGTGTTGGGGCGCATCGAGATGCGCCGGGGAAACCGATGTGATTCCGTGACAGGCATGTATCTCTTCGAAAGGACCTTTTCGTGAGCCAGAAAACCTCGGGCAACCCCTGGATGTTCGTGCCCGCCCTGTATTTTCTCGAAGGCATCCCTTATTTCATGGTCAGCACCGTCTCGGTGACCATGTTCAAGAAGCTCGGCATCTCGAACGCCGACATCGGCCTCTGGACGAGCCTCATCACCTGGCCGTGGATCATCAAGATGCTCTGGGGCCCGCTCGTCGACGCCCACTCGACGAAGCGCCGCTGGATCGTCGGCTGCCAGCTTGCGGTCATCGCATTTCTGATCGTCGAATCGTTCTCGATCGTCCAGGACTCGTTCCTGATGCCCACGCTTGTCGTGCTGACCGGCCTGGCCTTTTTGTCGGCGACGCATGATATCGCCGCCGACGGGTTCTACCTGCTCGCCCTTTCCGAAGAAGACCAGGCCTGGTTCGTGGGAATCCGCGGCACGGCGTACCGTCTGGCGAACGTCTTCTGCAACGGCGGCCTGATCTATCTCGCCGGCCAGCTCGAACTGCAGGTCGCGCAGGGCGCTTCCCTGGCGCCTGTCTGGCAGAAGGTCATCTGGGCCGGAACCGCGGTCTACGCCCTGTGCGTCGTGGCCGGCTTCTACTCGATGCCCCAGCCGCGCCGCGACGAGGGACGTTCCGACGGGTTTCCCTTCAGGGCGGCGTTCAGGGAGTATTTTTCCCAGGCGCATCTTCCCGTCGTCCTCGGCTTCATCCTGCTGTATCGCTTCGGCGAGTCGATGGTGAGCAAGATGTCCAACCCGTTCCTGATCGACGCGGTCGAGAAAGGCGGGCTGGCCGTCTCGACCAGCGATGTCGGCTTCATCACGGGCGTGGTCGGCGTCACGGCACTGGTCATCGGCGGAATCGCAGGCGGCATGGTCATCTCCCGCTTCGGCATCAAGCGTTCGCTCTGGCCGATGGTGCTGGCGATGAACGTTCCGAACCTGCTCTACATCTGGGCGGCGTACACCCACCCCGACAAATCCTGGGTCACTCTCATCGTCGGCTGCGACCCCAAGGCCGACT
>MWAR01000325.1 GCA_002068715.1 bacterium ADurb.Bin374 | reverse complement strand
CCGCATGTATCACGGACACCGCACATACACCGATTTCCGGCCCAGCCGGCGGGTTCGCCCGCGTCTAATCGAGAATCGGAGTCAGAGAAGGCGTTCCGCCCGTGCAGGGATGGTCACATCAACGTGGCACTCGATATTCAGTGTTAGTTCTGCGGCTGTCGGGAACCGCAGAGTTGCTTCTGGCGGGGTTTACATCCTGAACAGGAGGTCTTCGTAGGTAGGCATCGGCCATGCGTTTTTCGGGAGGATTTTTTCGAGCCGGTCGATCGGGGCACGCAGGGCTTCCATGGCGGTACACACCAGGTCGCGGCAGGAACGCGCATGTTCGAGGGGGTCGGATATGTGCCTGGCGGCTAATCGTGCGGCAGAAAGTGTATCGGCAATTTTCGCCGCTTCCTCGGATAGATGCGCGATGTCGACGAGCCGGGTTCTGAGGGAGGCGGCCGACACGCCAGCAGCTTCGAGTTCGCGGATCTGCGAAGCAAGCAGCGCAGCGTACGACGAGCACGCGGGAAGAATTTCCTGAACTGCCATTTCGTATGCGACGCCCGCTTCGATGTTTATCTGCTTGGAGTATTTTTCGAGCACGATCTCGAGCCGCGCATGGATTTCGCCGCGGTTGAACACGTTGTGCTTCGTGAACAGGGCGATGGAATCCTCGTCTGCAAAATGAGGCCAGGCGTCGACTGAAGTTTTCAGGTTCGGCAGGCCGCGGCGCTCTGCTTCCTCGATCCAGTCGCCGGTGTAGCCGTTCCCGTTGAATACGATGCGGCCGTGCTTTTTCCAGGTTTCGGAAACGATATCGCGCACCGCGTCGGGAATCGAGGAGGCTTTTTCGAGCTTGTCGGCGAATGCGGAGAGCACTTCGGCGACCGCAGTGTTGAGCACGAAGTTCGGTCCCGCGATCGAGTCGCTCGAGGGAACCATGCGGAATTCGAACTTGTTGCCCGTAAGGGCGAAGGGGCTGGTCCGGTTGCGGTCGCTGATGTCCTGCGGGAGTTTGGGCAGCGTATTGACGCCGAGTTCGAGACGGACTCCTTCCTGGCTCGGCACGGGCTTGCCGGTAGCAATGCCTTCGAAAATATGCGACAGCTGGTCGCCGAGGAACACGGAAATAATGGCGGGAGGAGCCTCGTTCGCGCCGAGCCGGTGGTCGTTGCCGGTGTTCGCCGCAGACAGGCGGAGAAGCGGCGCATAGGTGTCGACGGCGTCGAGAACCGCGGACACGAACACGAGGAATTGCAGGTTGGCGTCCGGAGTCTTGCCGGGATTCAGGAGATTGATGCCGTCGTCGGTCGCCAGAGACCAGTTGTTGTGCTTTCCCGAGCCGTTGACGCCCCGGTAGGGTTTTTCGTGCAGGAGGCACACCATGCCGTGTTTTCGCGCGATCTTTTTCAGCGTCAGCATGATGATGTGGTTCTGGTCGGTCGCCACGTTCGAAATGTTATAGATCGGCGCGATCTCGAACTGGTTGGGGGCGGCTTCGTTGTGCTGGGTTTTTGCGGGAATGCCGAGCTTCCACAGCTCTTCGTTTACGTCCGTCATGAAGGCCGACACGCGCGCGGGAATTTTACCGAAGTAGTGGTCGTCCATTTCCTGACCCTTGGGAGGAAGGGCTCCGAAAAGCGTGCGGCCGGTCAGGAAGAGGTCCTGGCGGCGGTTGTAGTACTGCGCATCGACCAGAAAGTATTCCTGTTCCGGTCCGACCGAGGGAATTACGCGGCGGGAACTGGTGTTGCCGAGCGCGCGCACCACGCGGAGCGCCTGGGCGCTGACCGCCTGCATGGAGCGCAGCAGCGGAGTTTTCTTGTCGAGGGCTTCGCCGTGGTAGCCGACGAAGGCGGTCGGAATGACGAGGGTCTTGCAGTTCCCCTCCTCGCTCAGATAGGCGGGGCTCGTGACGTCCCAGGCGGTGTATCCGCGCGCCTCGAAGGTGGCCCGCAGTCCGCCCGACGGAAAGCTCGATGCATCCGGCTCGCCCTGCAGGAGCTCCTTGCCGGAGAACTCGAGAATCGCCCTGCCGTCGCTGGTCGGAGAAATAAAAGAGTCGTGCTTTTCGGCCGTCAAGCCGGTCATGGGCTGGAACCAGTGGGAGTAATGGGTAGCGCCCTTTTCGATCGCCCAGTCCTTCATGGCGTTGGCGACTACTTCGGCGCACGAAACGGTGAGTTCGCGGCAGCCGGTCTGCACTTCCTTGAGTTCGCTGTATACTGCTTTGGGGAGCCTGTCGCGCATGACAGCGTCGCCGAAGGCATTGATTCCGAAGATTTCGTTAAAGGGCATACTCATACCTCCATACTTTCCGGACAATGCCGGAACCGGCCGGGTATACCCCTTTGCACACGCGGCGTTGCGGTGGAAGCAATTTGATACCATATTTCGCAAGAAACGGCAACAGGGCGGTACAGTAAGCGTTCAGAAACTCAAGCAAGGATGCAAACGTGTCGCGCCGGTTATACAGCAGGCGCGCCGGCTTCGCAGGCGCGCCGGCTTCGCTGGCGGCCCTGCTTATGCTGGGGGCCGGCTTATCAGCGGGAGCCCCCGCTGAAGCTGGGGCGCCGGACGGCTTTGAGGTACGGCCAGACGGAGCGATCCTCCTGTCCGATTTTCCAAAAGCCGATCTTGAGCACGTCGAGATTCCGGTAAATCCTGGCCCGGTCGGCCAACGACTGCGCATCTTCGTAGAACACGGTTACGTTCACCGTCTGGCTGTAGCTGGCAGTCGGAATCCCTGCCTGCCGGGAATATGCGATATTGTCCCGCTCTGCGAGCACCGTCTGCAGGGTCGAGTTCCGGTAGGCCCGGGCCGGATTGGCGTCGGCCCAGGCGCGTCCGTAGAACGGCATGCCCATCACAGTCTTTTCGCTCCCGAGCCGGTCAAGGGCATAACCGGCCACCCGCACGCCCCAGGCGAACGAAGCGATCGGGCCGGGTTTGCTGCCGCTCCAGTGCTCGTCGTAGGCCATCACGATTACCCGGTCGACTATCGGTCCGATGCGGTCGTAGTCGAAGGCGTCGCGCACTCTCCGCGTGCGGGCGGGCAAGGCGACGCTCAGCATGCGCTTGCCGATTCCCTTGCGGATGTCGGCCAGGAAGGTTGCAAAGTGCTCGGCGTCTGCGTCGAGAATCTGCTCGAAGTCGATCTGCACCCCATCGAAGGGTTTGGCAGCTTCGACAATATCGCGGACAAGCTTCGCGCGTACGGGATAGTCGGGAGAAAGGCAAAAATGAGTAAGGGGGCGGTTCGAAACTTCGGCGACTACCAGATGGACGCGGCCACTGAAACTCTTGAGCGGTCCTCGATCAGGAATACCGACGAGTTTTCCGGTTGAAGAAATGCTGGCGGAAAACAGGGCGACGTCCGTCACCGGCCATTCGCTTTCGAGGAGCTTTTCCTCGCCGGGACTGAGGTAGCCCCAGATTTCCAGGAATTCCGATTTGGGCCAGGCATCGAGCAGCAGAGACGGATTTTCTTCGGATTGGGCGCGCAAAACGGTGCAGACAGTCAGGACAAAGCAGGCAAACGAAAGCAGAATACGGCGGTGCATGCCTGTAGTATACACGATTACGATGCGCGGGGCATGGGGGAAACGGGATTCGGCTCGGGGGTTTCCGGTTCCGGGGGAGCACCGAGGAATCGAAGCAGCATTTGTATCTTGAGGATTGCGTCGACGAGGGCTTCGCGCAAGGGGCGTCGAATATTCACCGAGTCGGGCGAGAGAGACATAACGCGGGCGGTAATGTCGGCCATGACCGGAGGAAGCGCCCCAAA
>MWAR01000324.1 GCA_002068715.1 bacterium ADurb.Bin374 | reverse complement strand
ATCGTCGCTACGTCCAACCACCCGACTGACCGATCTTCAGCGATCGGCGAAGGAAAAATCATCGATCCTCTGGCGCCGGGAAACCGAGTGCGGTAGGATGATGACCGCACCGGGCTTGCCGGGCTAGTTCGAGCGGCGGCATGACGACGGGCTGCGGGATGGCGGATGAAGACGCACGCGCCCATGGGGAGACACCTTCAAGATATGCTTCGAACCCTGCGTCGATGGGGAGACGGCTTCAACGCCCTTTTCGAGAACCGGCTGTTCGCATGCGTTTTTCTGTTCATGGTTGCCGGATGGTATCTCGCTCCGCATACGAGCCTCGCGAGCGGACGGACGATGGTGCCCCCGCTGTTCGCCTTCATGACCTGGCTGACATCGCTCAAATGCAGCTGGCGTGAAATCGGACGCATCGCGGCGAACCCGGGGCCGGTTCTGGTCGTTCTCTGCCTGCTTCACCTCGGCGTGACGTTTTTCGGATGGGGGATCGGGCGCCTGCTGTATCCAGGTCACGACGACATCATCGCCGGTTTCGTCCTGTGCGGCGCGATTCCCATCGGCGTGACGTCGGCAATCTGGACGGGCCTTGCGGGGGGCGATGTCGCCCTGGCGCTGGCGGCGGTCACGATCGACACGCTCCTGAGCCCGATCGTCGTCCCGGCTGTCATTCTCCTGTTTCTCGGGCAGAGTATCGAGCTGAACCTGACTGCCATCATGCTGGACCTGCTGAAGATGATCGTGCTCCCCTCCCTTGTCGGGCTCACGATGCACGATCTTTCCGGCGGTTCCCTGTATCCGCGCGTCAAACCTTTCCTGGGCCCGTTTGCGAACCTCGCTCTGGGGCTGGTCGTCGCCATCAATGTCGCCACGACTCGCCAGACCATCGTGACGCTGGATATCAGCCTGGGCTTCCTGCTCGCGGTCATCCTGCTCGTCGTCGCATTCGGCTATGTCGCCGGTGCCCTTGTTCCGCGAAAACTCGGTTACGACCGGAAAACGACTGCCGCCGTAACCTACTCGGTCGGAATCCGCAATCTCAGCGCCGGCCTTGTCATCGCGCTCGGCCATTTCCCGACGCTGACGATCGTGCCGGTCGTCGTTTCCATGCTGTTTCAACAGCCTCTTGCGGCGTTCATCCGGCCGCACATCGCCGAAAAACCGGGCGGACAGGATATATGACGGCGCATCATTCCTCATTTCAGGAGTCGATCATGAACACGGTGAAAGAACAGAAACCCGAATGGAAGGTCATAGTCGACCTGCTGCGCGAGACGAACCCGTCTCTGCTGAACCGGCTCGGCCGAAAGATGATGAATTACCTGTTCAAGCGGAACGTCACGAAGGTCGAACAGTTGCTGCAGCGGCTCAACGTTACGCAGAGCGACTACCAGACCGCGACCGGCACGTTCGACAACCAGCCGATGCCCCGTCTGAACTCGTCGCTTCTCGACGAGCTGATCGACGAGACCTTCATCATCGCCGAGCAGGAACTCTCCGCGCAGGACATTTCCCGCATGATGAGCCTCTGGATGAAGCAGGAACAGTTCCGCTTCCTCTCGATGGCCGCCGAGAAGCGCGACGTTTCGCTTGCCGAAATCAGCGAGGCCCTGCACCGATACTGTCTCAAACCAGGCGCGCAGAAGCATCTCTCTCGCGAGGAGCGTATCGGAATCCGGGTCGCGCTCGTGAGGCGGTTCTTCAGCGAAGACCTCGAATACATCAACACCCTGAAGCATTACGTCTCGGTCAACGACTTCGCGCACCTGATGACGCGGGTGATCGGACCGTCGCAGGGCAACGGCAAACTGGGTGGAAAGGCCGCCGGCCTGTTTCGGGCGGCGAAGATTCTCATGGCGGCGAAGGCACACAACATCGGCCTTCGCAACCTGTCCGTGCCGAAAACATGGTACATCACCTCGGACGGCGTGCTCGACTTTCTGCATTACAACGCCCTCGAGGAGATGCCGACGATCAAATACCGCGATCCGGCAGAAATCCGGCAGGAATACGCGTATGTCGGACAGATTTTCAAGAACTCGAGCCTGCCCCCGGAAATCGTGTCGGGGCTGACCATGGCGCTCGAGGATTTTGGGGAGACGCCGCTGATCGTTCGGTCTTCAAGCCTGCTCGAAGACACGAAGGGGTCCGCCTTCGCCGGGAAATACAAGAGCCTGTTCGTCGCGAACCAAGGTACGAAGAAGGAGCGCCTCGAAGCCCTGATGGATGCGATCGTCGAGGTGTATGCCAGTACCTTCGGCCCGGACCCGATCGAATATCGACGCGAACGCGGCCTGCTCGACTTCAACGAGGAAATGGGCATCATGATCCAGCAGGTCGTCGGCAGGCAGGTCGGCAACTACTGGTTCCCGGCCTTCGCCGGGGTCGCGTTCAGTTACAACGAGTTCCGGTGGTCACCCCGCATCAGGCGCGAGGATGGGATCGTGCGGCTCGTCGCCGGCCTAGGCACTCGTGCGGTCGACCGCATGGGCGAGGATTTCCCGATGCTGATCTGCCCCGGCCAGCCGGGGCTGCGCGTGAATATTACACCAGACGCTATGTTACGCTATGCGCAGAAAAGCATCGATGTGCTGAACCTCGAGACGAGCCGGTTCGAGACCATCAGCTTCGAACAGGTCATGCGTGATTTCGGTTCGGAAATCCCGATGCTCTCCTACCTGATCTCGATGTATGAAGAAGGGCAACTGTACCCGCCGATCGGCAACCTGACGAATCTCAAGACCGGAACACCTGTTCTCACGTTCGAAAATCTCCTTCGGAACACGCCGTTCCTTCAGGAGATCAAGGACATACTCCGGATTCTGAAAGAGGCCCTCGGCTGGCCGGTCGATATCGAATTCGCCGCCGGGGAGGACCAGCATACCCTGTATCTGCTCCAGTGTCGCCCTCAGTGCCAGGCGGACGGAAACGTTTCGATCCAGATGCCGAACGATGTTCTTCACGAAGACAGGCTGTTTACGGCGACCAGGCATGTCACCTCTGCCGTTCTGCACGGCATCGAGTATGTGGTGTATGTCGACCCTACCGGCTACGACAGTCTTGCGACACTCGACGAGATGCTCGAGGTCGGGCACTTGGTCAGCGAGCTGAATCAGCGGCTTCCAGAGCGGAAGTTCATCCTGATGGGGCCTGGCCGCTGGGGCAGTCGGGGCGACGTGAAACTCGGCGTCAAGGTCGGCTACAGCGACATCAACAACGCCGCCATGATGATCGAGATCGCCCGGCGCAAGCACGGATACACACCGGATCTCTCCTTCGGAACGCATTTCTT
>MWAR01000323.1 GCA_002068715.1 bacterium ADurb.Bin374 | reverse complement strand
TCCGATCAGTCCCGTTCCCGCCAGTGTCAGAAATGTGACGCGGGCGCTGAACCTGACCTCCTCGGCCGACCGCCTGTCTGCCTCCTGCCACAGCCAGGGAATGGCATCGAACGAATCCGCGGTTCGGAAACCGACCCTGAGGCTTCCGCGGATTCCGTCGAAACTCCGCCACTCCCTGGCGGTCGCGGAAAACCCGTCGGGACCGGCTCCGATGCTCGCGACGTCGCCGGAACCGCGAACACCGTCGATCAGCATGACCGATTGTTTTTTGTCGGCGGCCATGCTCTTGACGGGAATCGCGGGATCGCCATCCGGACCGACAACGCTTCCCTCCTCGCGGGAGAAGCTCGATCGGACATGGATTCTGATCGAAGACTCCCGGGCATAGGCGATCGAGCGCGGATGCAGAATTCCGTTGCCGTAGCGGGCCAGTGTCTCCATCTCGGCATAATCCAGGTGCCAGACCTTTCTGGCCGTCGGAATGATTCTCGGATCAGCCGTATAAATGCCGTCTTCGTCGGTATACTTCTCGCACACCTTCTGTCCGAGATCCCGCGCAAGAGCGACCGCCGTGATATCCGAGCCACCCCGGCCGAGGGTGACGAGGTCTCCGGTATCGCTGATTCCCTGAAACCCGGCGACGATCGCCACCGATCCGGGCTCGAGAAACGCGGCAAGCTCCGGAAGTCGCTCGAACGCGCGTATTTCCGCCGATCCGAACCGGCCGTCGGTGCGGATACGAAGGTTGAACGCGTTGTATGACCGCGCCCTGACGCCGAATTTCTGAAGGGCGCAGGCGGCCATCGAACAGCTCACGATTTCGCCCGTCGCCATCAACTGATCGAGTTCCCGGGGATCGGGGTCGGTGGAAATGCCGCGAAGGAGTGTGATGAGATCGTCCGTCGTGTCTCCCATGGCGGAAACGACTACCGCGACGCGCTTTCCGGCCCGAGCCTGTTCGGCGATGCGTTCCGCGACCCGGTTGATTCGCTCGGGACCGGCCATCGAGGAACCGCCGAACTTCTGAACCAGAACTTCTCCGGGTTGGAACATGTCGACGTTCGCGCCTTCAGCCTTCGTATCTCAGGCAGGCTTTGATGGCGGCCAGCTTGACATCGGCACGGACCTGCTCGAGCGCCCCATGCAGAACTCCATCACAGACGGGGGCGGTAAAGATCACCAGTTCGCTGTTTCCGGACGGTGTTTCACGGGAAACGCAGTCCCCATCGGGCTGTACAATGTACCGAACCTCGACATCTGCCGCTGCAAAGAGGTTTGTGATCTGCGCAAGAGTTGACATCTGGTTCACGAGAACCAGCCGGATGTAAAAGCCGGAAATCTGACGATGCGACGGGATGAGCGTGGAAGAGGCGTATGTCCCGGAGCCGGGCGTACCTTTTTCCTGGAGCAGCTGGTGATCCCGAAGCATTCCACGGAGGGAAACGTCGAACGAGGTTCCCGGGCCGATGAAGACCTGGGAACTGCCGTCGGAGCATTGCATGTAAGCCGCTTCCGATCCTCCGCGCACCTGGGCGAGAATATACCTCGACGGAAGCAGGCAGGGTCTGACCCAGGCCTCGAATCCATCTTCATGCACTTCGACTGATCCGATCAGGCGGATGTTGTAGCCGAGACGGCAGGCTACGGCCACGTCTCGGGCATCGAGTTGGCCGAATCCCTCCGCGAGAATGCGTTCCGCCGAAAGGTTGATGCCGAACACGGACGACGCCAGAAGGGCAAGCCGCTCACGCGCGGCGAGTGCATGCAGATGACGCGTCATGTTTCCGGGGGCCACGTTTCGCCACTGGGCCTCGCGTATCGCCTCGTCGAGGGTCCTGCCGCTTTGCTCCATTTCCGTCAGGATGAAGCCGGCAACGCCGTCGGTGATGGTGAGCAGCCTCCGCGGCGTCGGAAGGAAGACGCTTTTTCCGCAGATGTCGAGGAACGGGAAAGTGCCGCCGATCGCGCCTCGCACACCGGTATGGTCGGCAAGACCGTTCTCGAGGCGCAAGTTCGCGAGAGCCGCATCGGAAGTGATAACCCAGGGGGTCCATTCTTTCGGCGATCTCGACTCGCTGAAATGAAAGCCCGTGTCGACGACGGAAAAAAACTCGGCCGGATCGAGCGTCACCCACGGCGGCTCGGCGTTTTCACGCCCCAGAACGGGACGCCTGATGAGTTCTTCGAGCCCCAGCCGCTCGAGTGCCGAACGCAGCTCCTCGTGCCTCGGAGGAAGGTTGAGAAATCCGACCGTCGACATGCGGTTTCGTTTTCCCTCAGCCGTGAACGGCCTCGCCGGAAGCGGCCGCCATGGCCTCGGCAAACGCCTCCGACAACGTCGGATGCGGATGGATGACGTTCCGAGCATCCCGGGCCGCGATGTTGAGGGCGTTCAGTATCGTCGGTTCGATGATCAGATTGCTGGCCTCGGGACCCCAGATCACGGCGCCGAGAAGATGTCCATGTTCGTCCGTCAATGTTTTGACCTGTCCATCGGCGTCGCCGGCCGCCACGGCTTTTCCATTCGCCGAGAAGAGACTTCTGCCGACGATCGGCGTCATGCCCTTCGCGCGGGCTTCGTCTTCGGACATGCCGACCCAGGCGATCTCGGGATGCGTATATACACAGGCAGGAACCGCGCCATACTCGCGTCTGATGGTCCGGCCGCGCCAGACGTCGGCGAGGAGGAGGGCATCGTAGGTTGCCTTGTGAGCCAGCATCGGCCCTGGAATGGTGTCTCCAACCGCAAAAACCCCTGGTTCGCTGGTCTCGAACGTGTCGTTGACAGCGATAAACCGGCCTTCCATGCGAAGCGAAACTTCTCCACCCTCGAGGACGGAAAGATTCGGCTTTCGGCCCATCGCGAAAATGGCTTTCGCGAACGTGCGCTTCTGGCCCGCAATCGTGGCCGACACCATGCCGTTCTCGCTTTCGAGGTTTTCGACTTTCTGACCGGTGAATATCTCGATGCCGGCTTTCTTGAAGACCGGCAGGAGACGCTTGGCCGTTGCCGAGTCGAGGCCGGGAAGGATCTGCGGCATCATCTCGACGATCGTGACTTTCGAGCCGAACGTGGAAAACACCTGGCCGAACTCGAGCCCGATTACCCCGCCGCCAACGATCAGGAGAGATTCCGGAACGGAGTTCGCCGAAAGCGCCTCGTCACTCGTCCAGAACAGGCTGCGGTCCGTTGGCATTCCCGCCGGGACGGCAGGCACCGAACCGGTCGCAAGACAGATTTTGTCGGCCGAGATTTCAATGGGGTTTTCCACCGATTCCACACGGACGCGTCGGCCGGGCAGCAGCCTCGCATTTCCTTTGAAGATCGTGACTCCGGCGGCCTGGAGCATCTTGTCGATGCCCTGGCGTAGCGTTTTCATCACGTTTTCCTTGCGACTCATGATCTCGACCCAATCGAAGCCGACGCTCTCGGCTTTCAATCCCCATTGCCGGGCATGAGATAGCTGATGGTATAATTTTGATGATGCGAGAAGCGCCTTGGTCGGGATACAACCCCAGTTCAGGCATGTCCCGCCGACCGCATCACGTTCTATAACGGCAACTTTCGAACCAGAGCGGGCCATGGTCCCGGCGAGCGGGTATCCGGCCGGGCCGGCACCGATGATGATGATGTCGAAATGGTTCATGTTCAGGCCCCCGTGTCGATGTTGAAGAGAGGCGTGCCCTTTTCGACGGGCTTGCCGTTCTCGATCAGAATATTCACGACCTTGCCGGACTTGTCCGCCTTGATCTCATTCATCAATTTCATTGCTTCGACGATGCAGACGGGCTGGCCGACTTTCACGAGATCGCCAACTTTCACGAACTGGGGTGCCGTCGGCGCCGGAGCTCGGTAAAACGTTCCGGCCATCGGCGATACGACCTTGTGCCACTCGGCTTCCACCGGTGGTGTCGACGGGATGGGTTTTGCAACCGGAGTGGAAGCCGGTGCGGGATTCGATAGCGTGGGTTGAGGCATCGGAAACATGGGAGTCACGGCCTGGAAGCCGTTTCCAGTCGGGATTTGATCGATCCTGGTGCAGGCCGATTGCCGACGGAGGGATATTTTCACACCGGAGGCTTCGAGATCGAGCTCGGCAAGGCCTGTTTCGCCCATGAGCCGGATGATGTCGGCAACATCATCGAACAGGCCCGTTTCGGAAGTCTTCGTCGGAGATTCTTTCTTGGTCTGGAGTTTGTTCGTTTTCGCCATGACTCGTGAGCCCTCCTGTGAAATCGCCGCAGTATAACAAACGAGACCTTTCTCCGCAATGGAGAAGGTCGGGGATGTAGGACATTCTCGTTCGTGCTGAAGCTTGTCGAAAAGAACCTGCGCTCCCGAGAAGTGTACATTCACTAAGTTTGGCTGCCAGAGACTTGCTTTGTTTTCGACGAAAGCGTACAACGGGGCGGGTTCAGACGATGTACAGCCTTCCCGATTTGCGGATGATTGACGATGTACGGTTATTGTTTATAAAAGTCCGTAGTCGTATTAGTAGGCTTGTGGAAGTTGGGGAAAACCTTGTGGATGTCGGTTCACGTCAGCGTTTCACCTCTGGAAAACCCTGTGGATGGCCTGGTCGGATATTCCACATGATCCACAGATCGTCGAGGGTTTCAGGTTATCCCGGGGTTATCCACAGGATATTCACGTGGAAAAACCGGCTTCTTATCAGATGTTTGTTGGTTTTAGGGGCTTGCGGCGACCCTCGACTTCTGCTATCCTAGCGACCACTTTCACCCACCCGAAAACCTCTGCAGACCGCATGAATTCGTACATTTGTGAGATTTGGGTGTGTACACAGCAAGAGGATGTCGCATGGAAGCAGTAAGTCAGTTGTGGTCGCGCATTACCGGTGAAATCCGAACCCAGGTCAACGAAGCAAACCTCAACATCTTCCTCAACTCGATCAACCCGGTCGGCATCGAGGGAGAGACTCTTGTTCTCGAAGCACTGAACGAAGTTTGCCGAGATTGGGTCGAACGGCGCTACCACGGCATGATCCAGAAAATCCTCCAGGGAGCGAATCCTCCCCTGTCGTGCATTTTCGTCACACGATCGAGAACAGCCGCGAAAGCGGCGAAGGCCCCAGCTCCCATCCAACCCTGCCTTCCCGCGATCGGCGGACCTTCCGTCACGATCGCCCTCCCCGAGAAAGCTCCGGCGGAAAAGCCGCATGCCCAGTCGATGCTCCAGTTCAACGGCAAATACACATTCGACACGTTCATCGTGGGCAAAAGCAATCAGTTCGCGCACGCGGTTTGCCAGGCCGTCGCGAGCAAACCACTCGGAACCGCTTATAACCCGGTATTCATCTACGGCGGTGTCGGTCTTGGAAAAACGCATCTGATGCAGGCCATCGGCCAGGAAGTCCTGAAAACGAACCCGAAGCTGAGGGTTGCTTACCTTTCTTCCGAAACTTTCACGAACGAATTCATCGATGCCGTGAAAGACAAGAAAATGAACGAGTTCCGGGCGAAGTATCGCCGCCGGGATCTGCTCCTGATCGATGATGTGCAGTTTTTTGTCGGGAAAGACGCCGTCATCGAGGAGTTTTTCCACACATTCAACGAACTCTTCCAGAACAAGAAACAGATCATCCTGACGTCCGATACGCCGCCGAAAAAAATCCAGCGTCTCGAAGAACGCCTCGTCTCCAGATTCGAGATGGGCGTCGTCTGCGACATCCAGAACCCCGACCTGGAAATGCGCGTCGCCATTCTGAAAAAAGCCGCCGCTCGGTCCGTCATTAAAATTTCCGATGATATTCTCATGTATCTGGCCGAAGGCGTCGTAACGGACATCAGAGCACTTGAGGGTGCTTTCACCCGTGTCGTGGCATATGCGAGCGTCGTTCAGAAAGCGATCGACAAAGACCTGGTGGACCAGGTTCTGAAGGAATTCTTCCGCGAGCAGACACCGGGAAAAGTCACCATCTCCTGGATCATGAAGCGTGTCTCCGAGTATTACGATATCCCCGAAGTCGAGATGACAAGCAAGCGACGTTCCGCGAACCTCGTTCTGCCCCGCCAAGTCGCGATGCGCATTTCCCAGATGCTGACGGATTCCTCGCTGAACCAGATCGGCGCGAACTTCGGCGGGCGAGATCACACGACGGTCATGCACTCCTGCGAAAAAATCAGGGAACGCGTCACGAACGACCCTGCCTTTGCCGCTGAGTTCGAGCGCCTGCTGCGCTGGGTCGACCCGCAGAACCGATAACGGGCGATCCCCTGGCGTTTCGCGAAGCGTCCCTTCGTGTCGCAGGTTACCTTTTCGGGCGTTGGGGCAGATCATGCTTCGCCCGGAATGCCGGTTGTAAAGGGTTTCCCTGGTCTTGGATATTTTGGACAACCCGCGCCGGGGTGTGCTATGTTTCCCTGACGAAGAGAACGACAGGTCTGATGAGGGATATCCATGCCGCAGGTTCGTGTTGAAACACTGGATGGCGGGCTCAATCATGTCATCATAGAGAATGATGCGTCGATTCCGAATACCGATCCTGAGCAAAGCCTTTCCCAGTTTTCAAAAAAACTTCCCCAGATGTTGGTAAACCTGCTCAGCCTGTCGAATGTATCCCAAAAGCTGATCAAGCACCTCGGTGTCCTGAAAGACAGGTCGAACATCAAGGTCATCGCGACTCAGCAGGATGTCATCGACCTGTGCAGACGTACCGGGCTGGCGGTGTTTCCCTCCGTGAAAAGCGCCGCGCTCTCGTATGCGGGCGATGAGACCCTCGAACTGCTCCGGAGAAAACTTTGCGATGTTCCCGTCCTCAACACGGAAGCTTACAAGCTGATCGCCGAAACCAGCTCGCCGGAAGCTTCTCTCGGGTCGCTCGAAAGCAAGATCAAGGACAATCCCGGGCTCTGCAGCCAGATCATTCGATGGGCCAACTCCGCAACATTCGCCCGAAGGTCGAAATCCGAAACCCTGCACCAGGCGATGGCGATCCTGGGCATGTCGAATCTCAGGCAGTTGTTCATTTTCAATTTCTACAAGAGCGTCGGAGGCCTGTTCTCGGCCCAGAAGGAACTCATGGACCATGGCCGGAAATGCGCCACCCTTGCCGAGTTCATCGCGAAAGCCGGCGGCGCGTCGAGTGACGAATGCGCAAAAGTGCGCCTGGGCGGGCTGCTTCACGACATTGGCCGGCAGGCGCTGATGTTCGCCTTTCCCGAACGTTACCAGGACGTCCGGCAGAAGATCATCGAGGAAAGCAAGCCGAGCTTCATCGCCGAGCTCCTGGTGTTCGGTACCGAGCACCAGTCGATCGGAAGCCACCTGTGCAATCTCTGGAACTTCCCCGAGTATCTTGGCGCGATCGTCGCCGACCACCATTACCTCAAGTCGGCCGGCTGGAATGCCCTTACACTGCCGATCTTCTGCGC
>MWAR01000322.1 GCA_002068715.1 bacterium ADurb.Bin374 | reverse complement strand
CGGCGACATGGACGAACCGGTGGCCGACGCGGTGCGCGGTATTCTCGACGGACACCTCGTGCTGAGCCGTGACCTGGCCCAGCAGAACATTTTCCCCGCGGTAGATATACTTGCCAGTATATCTCGTCTCATGCCGGACATCGCGCCGAAGCGCCAGTTCGAGGCTGCGGGAAAGGCGAAAGACACCTATTCGACCTACATGCAGTCGGCCGATCTGATCGGCATCGGCGCCTACAAGGCCGGCTCGAATCCAAAGATAGATACGGCGATCGCGAAACTGCCGAAAATCCAGGAGTTCATCAAGCAGGGCATCCGCGAGCAGACCACCTACGACGAGGCGGTCAAATCGCTCGAAGCGCTCATGGCCTGATGACTCGGCGGACGGTCGGCTGACATGGCGTTCAGGTTCAGGTTCCAGCAGTTGCTGAACATCGCGATCCACGACGAGGATGCGGTGAAAGCCAGGTTGGCTGTCAAGGACGGCCAGATCGCCGAGGCCGAGGCGCAGATCCAGAAATATATCGATGAATATAATATCGGTCTCGAAGCGAAGGCGATCGACTTGCTTGCCGGCCGCATGGACCAGGTCCGAATGTATCCGCTGTTCCTCGCCCGCCTCGCGAATGCTCGATCGTTTTACGAGGAGGAACGTGACCGCCTCCTGGAACAGCGGGCAAAGATCGTCGTCGAATTGAACGAAAAACGCAGGATCCGCAAAACCTACGAGCGGATTCTCGAGCGCGACCGCAAGCGGTATGTCACACGAGAGCAGAAACTCGAACAGAAACGGCTCGACGACTTCGCTTCACGGCTCGGCCGCTTGAAGCCTGGCGAAGACGTGAGTGAGCCTGCAGCGCCAGGCAGTCCGGGACAGGAGGGATAAGATGCTCGAAAACATGCGAAAGGTGCTCGAACGCATCGACGAATTGAACGGCTCGTTCCGCGGAATGTCTCATCGCCAGGCACGTCGCGAGTCTGGCGATTTCGCCGCGGCCCTGAACGAGGCGAAGCAGACCGGGCTCGCGGCGAAACCTTCCGCACCGCCGAAAGCCCCCGCCCCCCTGGCGACCGTTCCGCTGCCGGTGCCGGCCAAGAACACGCGGGCCATCGATCCCGAACAGTATCTCAGTCTGATCGACAAATATGCAGCAAAGTATGGAATAGACCCGGCACTCGTCAAGCAGGTGATCGCCGTCGAATCCGGGTATGATGAGCAAAGCGTCAGCGACAAGGGCGCGCTCGGCCTGATGCAGCTCATGCCAGAAACCGCTCGCGAACTGGGCGTCACCAACCCGTTCGACCCAGAAGAGAATATTTCCGGCGGCACCAGGTATCTGGCCCAGCTTCTGAAACAGAACGGCGGCAACCTGCGTCTGGCACTCGCCTCCTACAATGCCGGCCCGGGGGCCGTCCGCCAGTTCGGCGGCGTCCCGCCGTTCCCCGAGACCAGGTCGTTCGTCCGCAAGGTGTTGTCTGGCTACGAAAAGGCCGGCGGCACCGGTGAAGACACGATAACGGAGTAACGCACGCATGGCAGATCCGAAAGCCCCCGCCCAGCCGGCCCGTCAGCAACCCGCTGCACCCCCCGGACAGCGTCCCCAGAAACAGGATAAACCGGCAGACGACGTCGAAAAGGCAATCACGGCCGCCGATGCCCCGGTGAACGTTCCCCAGCCGGGCCCCGTTTCCAAATTGTATCGTGTGATATCTAATCTCGCGTTTTTCATTCTCCTCGGGCTGTTTCTCGGTATGGTCGGCATGACGGCCCTGGCGCTCGACTTCCTGGATCTGCTCCAGTGGAGATACCGAGTCCCCGAAGAATGGCGCGCGAAATGGCCGATCGCGGCTTATTACGATTTCGTCAGGCTTCATCAGCTTCCCGATGAGCAACGGTATCAGGAGCTACTGCAACGCGAAAAACAGCGCTACGACGAGATCATCGGGTCGGGCAGCGTCGATCTCAAGCGCCGTTCCGAGTCTCTCGAAACCTCGTACCGCGAACTGGTGCGGTCCCAGGAAGAACAGTTCCGCAAGCGCCAGGAAGAGCTGCGGACTCAACAGGAAGACCTTCTCAAGGAACGCAGGGCGCTCGACGATCAGAAGGCCGACCTCGCAACCCGCAAGGAATCGATCGACCTCATCTCGCGCCAGCTCGCCTCCGAAGCGGCGAGCCTCGAGGCAAGCATGATCAGGTTCATGGAGGACGAAAACCGCCTCAAGCCCGTTCAGGACATCGCCGCGGCGATGGAACCCACCGCCATGGCCCGCATCCTCGACGAAGTTTCCGACAACTCGCTCGTGTTCCAGATTCTCAAAGGCGTCACCCCAGCCCAGTCGGCCGCCATCCTGGCCGCCATGGATCCGGAAAAGGTCGGCAAGATCATGAAAATTTCGCAGAATCCGCCGACCCTGCCCACCGGCACCGACAAAAGCTATCTCCCCCAAAGCCTCCAGAACCTCGTCGCCACCTCCCAGGCCAACCTCCGCTGAGAATCGCCAATCGTCCATAGGGGCGGGTTTGAAACCCGCTCCTACTGCACATTTGGATGCAAAAAAATGGGAATGCAATTGTTGTGCGCGTGTGGTGCAGAGCATCTTCCTCTGCTATAGTGGGTATTGAATACGGAGGCTGGTATGAGCGATCCAAAAGAAATCCCGGCAAAAACCTATACATACGCCGACTACTGCACCTGGCCCGATGACAAGCGCTTCGAGTTGATCGATGGCGTTCCTTACGACATGACACCGGCGCCTGGAACCCTTCATCAGACTCTTGTCATAAAATTCGGCAGATTCCTCGACGAATTTTTCGAAGGCAAACCGTGCAAAGTCTTCGTCGCGCCGTTTGACGTTCGCCTGCCGAAGCGTGACGAACCCGATGACGAGGTGAACACCGTCGTTCAACCCGACGTCATGGTCGTCTGCGACGAAAAGAAAATCGATGCCAAAGGATGCCGCAAGGCCCCCGACCTCGTCATCGAAGTGCTCTCCCTCTCGACCGCATCGCGAGACCAGATCAAAAAGCGCGCGCTATACGAACGCCACG
>MWAR01000321.1 GCA_002068715.1 bacterium ADurb.Bin374 | reverse complement strand
TCGATATTGGAAATTATGCAAAAAATGGAGCGCCGAATTCCCACAGAAAAATCGTTGCGGCACGTTCAGCCACATGTATGGAAAACAAGGTGAAAATCTGATTTCGAGCAGGCAATCAGCCAGCTATTGCGCTCCTGTTCTCCCGGGAGCAGGAACTCAACAGCCGCCAAGCCGATCAGGGGTGAGATTTTGAAATCAGAGCATGGTTTTTCTGAGTTCTTCTCCGCTTTTCGGGGACAGCCAGGCAGGAGGAATGTCGAACACTGTTTTCGCGCCAACGACTTTTTCCGTAGCGAGGCGATGGGCGGCACGGGCGTAGGCGACAAGAACGTTTGCCGTGAATTCCGGGTTCGAGTCGAGTTTCAGGGAATACTCGATCAGGTGCTTTGCTCCCGCTTCGGTGGTGCCGCGCCTGAGAACGAAGCCGCCGTGCGGCATACGGCTGTGTTCTCGGTCAAGTTCCTCCTGAGTAACGAAATTCACGGTTGTATTATAGTCAGAGAAATAGTTCGGCATCGTTCTGATATCGTTCTCGATGCGTGCCTTGTCCGCCCCCGATTCGGCAACCACATAGCAATGCCGTGTATGGCTCTGCCGCGGGGTAAGGTCCGGTGTCCCGCCGCTGCGCACGGCCTCGAGCGCCTCGGAAACGGGGACCGTATACTGTTTTCCATCAGCAACCCCCTCGATGCGTCTGATTGCGTCGGAGTGGCCCTGGCTGATTCCCTTGCCCCAGAAGGTGTAATCCTTCCCTTTTGGCAGGATGCAGTTGGCATACAGGCGGTTGAGCGAAAACATGCCGGGATCCCATCCCACGGAAATGATCGCGACGTTGCCTCCGCGGCGGGCGGCCTTGTCGACGGCGGTGAAGTATTCCGGAATCTTCGCATGGGTGTCGAAGCTGTCGACGGTGTTGAACAGGGCGGCGTATTTCGGTCCCTGTTCCGGGAGGTCGATTGCGCTTCCGCCGCATAGGATCAGTACATCGATGGAACCCTTCTTCATTTCGAGTATGTCGGTTCCATACACATTCACGCCCGGAGTTGCAATCTTGACGGCATCGGGCGCGCGGCGCGTGAAGACGGCCGCGAGCTCCATGTCGGGGTTCTGCCGGATCGCGAGCTCAACACCTTTTCCGAGATTGCCGTAGCCAAGAATTCCAATACGTGTTTTCTGCATCGAATGCTTCTCCTTCTGGGTGCCGCGTCAATCCCAAGTGAATCGTCTCACGGTCAGGCCGGGATATTTCCCGGGCGACTTGACCTGCAGGGGTACTTTGTCTACAACAGAAGAAACACCTTTTGCAACCGGAGCCCGACATGGACACGTTCAGATCGTTCGGCACCTATCTGCTCTTTGCTCTCCTGCTTGTTTTCAGCGCGAACCGGGGATACGCGGAGAGCCAGGATTTTCCCACCTTACACGCGGATGATCCCTACGCGAACACGAATTACCAGGGGTTCACGGATGATGACGATTCCTGGTATCAAACCGAAGACGAGACATCCTATCCCGGCTCCCCGGAAGCCGAACCGCCCCAACCGCCTCCGCCCCCGCCCGTCGTTCCGCAGCCTCCCGTCCAACTGGATCAGAAAACAGTTCTGATCGGTCGTCCCCCGTATCTGAGCCTTTCGGAAATGATGCGCCATGTGGGCACGCTGTTCGCCTTTCTGAAGAAAGAGATGGGGGTGAAGGAGGTCCGTCTGGTGACGGGGCAGGATTACACCAGCGTTCTGGCCGCCCTCATCCGCGGAAAAATCGATTTTGCCTGGGTCGGCCCGATGGCATACGTTATCGGCAACGAAAAAGGGGACCTGATGCCGATCGCCAAGGCGCAGCACCAGGGCGGAGCTGCCTACCGCGGCGTCTTCATTACGTTGAAGAACGGCCGCGTTCTCGGTCTCGACGATATCCGCGGGAAAACCGTCGGTTTCGTCGACCCCGAATCCGCCAGCGGCTACCTGTATCCGCTCTATCTTTTGAAACGCCTGAAGATCGATCCGCACAAAGTCTGCAAGGTTCTCTTCCTGAAGAAGCACGACGCCGTCCTCGGCGCGGTTCTCGACGGAAAAATCGACGTCGGCGTCT
Source organism: bacterium ADurb.Bin374 (assembly GCA_002068715.1). Next base: position 818 of record MWAR01000321.1, on the reverse strand, counting down.
GCCTCGAAGCCACACTGAAAACGATCAGCGACCCGAAGCAACTCAATCGCATCCTCGTCCTGGGGAAAACCGACGAAGTGCCCTCCGACGTGATCGTCTGCCGGAAGGACTGCCCCGTCAATCTGCGCGAACGCTTTCTGGAAGCTCTCCTGAAGCGCACCGCCTCAGACGCCGCCGACCCTCTGCGACAGACGTTTGCTCCTGCCGAAGACGCAGACTTCCAGTCGGTTCAGGAAGTATGGAACGCCGTCCGGTCGATGATCCGCCACCCTTGACGGAAACATCGCCATTTCCCTACAATTTTGATTCGGCTTTGTGTTCATCTCCGGACGTTCTGAAATCATCTCGTTTCGAGCCATCTGTATGTTTTACCCCGATTGTGCTACGGTTATCGAGAAATCAAACCACGCGTGCCGACACCGGGAGGCATTCCGAATGAAACGCGGTTTTACGTTGATCGAGCTGCTTGTCGTCGTATCGATTCTTGCCATCTTGGGCAGCGCAGCTTTGCCCTACATTCAGTCGTATGTCGAGGAAGCTCGCATCGCCAAGGCCAAAACAGACCTCGAGGAAATTGCCAGGGCGCTGATGGTCTACGAAACTCGCGAAGGCACGTATACATCGGACAGCGTTTCACTTCTCACCGGCAGGTATCTCAACAAGGCGCCCGTAGATCCCTGGGGGAAGGCCTATGCTGTTTCAACCGAGTCCGGCAACGTGGTTTCCGGCGGCCCCGACAGGTCCTTCGCGAGCCCCGAAGACAATATCTTCTTTTCGTATCTCCCTCCCCTCACCCTCGTTCAGGTAAAGTGGCTCGA
>MWAR01000320.1 GCA_002068715.1 bacterium ADurb.Bin374 | reverse complement strand
CAAATTCGGGTCTATTTCCGCCATGTGCGCGGGTCTCCGTTCTGTCGTATCTTATCCTTCCGGAGGCAGTTCCGAAAGAATCTGGGTGATCTGCTTGTTGCGGATCAGAAGGCCGTTATGGCCAGGATTTGCCATCATGAGATGCGCGAGAAGCCCCTGCATCGCCTTGATCTGGCGCTGTCCGATGAGGACATCGAGAAGCTGGATGCCTATCTCAGGATCGGTGGGAAGCTGAGGCAGCCGGCGTTTCGGCGTTCCGTCAGGAGCACAGAGTTCGAGACCGCATTTGGGGCAGAAGTTGTCCTGTGGCCTCGACGGGGAACCGCAATCTGAGCACTGGAACCTGGACTTCGCCACCCAGACAACCGCACGCTGGATGATCTGGTCGCCCGAAAGATAGCCTCGGCTGATCTCGTTTACGACCATACCGTCGTCGAGGAACGGCGCAATGAAGGATTTTACGACCTTGTGCATCTTCTCTTCGTACATCCGGCCGAGTGACGACACGGGCTCGACGGCGTGGGTTTTCTCGAGAACGGTGAACGCCTTTTCCGCCTTCTGCCGGAGATCGCGGTTTTCCGGGGAGGTGCCAAGTTTCGAGATGAGCGTCGTCAGCACCTCGAAGAACAGAATGATCTCGTCGCATTGGAAACCGCTCGAGAGGCCTTGAGTCTGTTCCCCCTGAGCGTGCTCCTTGGTGGCCAGGAGACGGCGGACGGTGGCTTCGAGATCGATGATCCGCTGCTGCAGTTCATTGTTTTCGCGGGTGAGGTTTTCGAATTTTTCGGGTGAAACAGGCGTTCCGAGCTCGATCTGGCATTTAGCCTCGGCGAGGGCCATTTCGAGCGCCTTGATCCGGGCCTCCGCGGCTGCCTGGATGTTCTGGATCGCGTCTCCCGCCGGCCCGCTGTGCAGGGTGCGCTGGAGCTTGTCGATCTTTTCCTGGAGCGCCTTGATGATCTTCCGGTAGGTGTCCTGGTCCTTGAGGGGCTGATTCTTCAGCTCCTCGTACTCTTTGCGGAGTTTCTCGACTTCCGCGGTGAGCTGTTCCCGTTCCTGGTTGAACTCGAGCTTCGCGGCGCCGAGCGCCTGCTCCGCGCGTTCCTTCAGCTGACGTTCGCGGTCGATGGTTTCGGAGAGGCTCTGCAACTCGTCGAGACGCTGGGTTGCGCCTTCGTACTCCTCGCGTACCTTGTTCAGTTCGGTTGACAGGCGGATCAACTCTTCCGTGGCCGACTGCGTTTTTGCGCCGGCCTCGGCCACCGCCGCCTCGAGACGGGCCTTCTCGTCAGCGAAAGCGGCTTTTTCTTCCTCGTGGGCCGCCTGCTGGGACTCGAAATCGGCGCTCTGCATCTCGCTGGGCGGCCTGTTCTGGAGTTCGCCGATCTGGCGCTGCAACGCTGCGATCTCGTTGTTGAGCTGGGCGATATTCTGGTCGCGGTCCTTGAGCAATACCGCCTGTTTGTCGATCTCGGCCGTCAACTTCTGATGCTTGCTCATTTCGAGGAAGAGAGATTCCTCGAGGCGGGCGTTGGTTTTCTTGAAGCTCTCGATTTCCTGGATAGCGCTCTGATATTCCGGCGTTTTCCTCGGATCGGAGGAGGAGGCCGCTTCGAGCTGGATGAGGAAGGTTCGCAGAGTGTAAACGATGTTCTGAATCTGGTGCACGAGATCATCCCGCGAATGCTTCGATTGCAGGGACGGCACCTGGCCTTTCAGGAAGACCATGAGATTTCGTACTATGTCGTCAAAATTGACTTTTTCCATGGATAATCGCTGCCGCTTGTCACCTTGTTGAAGAACTGGTTCCGCAGGATACCCCTGAATCCCTCATCTTTGCAAGACGGTCATGCCATCTGCATGCGACGGAAAACGATCCTCGTGATCAGATACAAGAGTCCCGTGACGACGGCCAGTATCAGCAGATCGCCGAGGATATCGACCTTCGCGAGATCGAGGAACAGGGCTTTGCGGATTCCACGCAGGACATAGGTCGAAGGCACGACATTCGCCGCCATGCGCAACAGATCGTTGGTTGCACTGAGGGTCGGAATCATCTGGAAACAGAGAAACAGGCTGCTTCCCATAGCGTTTACCGATGCCTGGGTTTCGGCGACGGCCGCGATGAACAGGCCCACGAGCAGAAACATCACGCTTCCGAGCGAGACGAACAGCCAGAAATACGGCTGGTTTCCGTCCCAGCGCCCGTTCAGGGCGACCATGGCGAGAACCGTGGCGTGCTGGAGGACGAAGCTGAAGAGGCATTTGCCGACGATCAGTTCGGTCGTGGTGGTCGGGGTCAGGAACAGGGCGTCGAGCGTATGCTTTTCCCGCTCCTCTGCGAACGAGAGGGGGAGGGCGAGAAGCCCGATCATGCCCAGCGCCATCAGGATGAGCATGGGAAGCATGTCTCCGCCGAAACTGCGCTGTTTCGCGGATGATCCCCCGATTGGTTCGAACGAAAGCTCGATCGGAAGGGGCGGGGCCGGCTTGCCGAGAAATTTGCGCAGCTCTCCCTCGAGCGTGTTGCGGAAACGCTCCACGGCGTATTCGGGAGTTTCAACGGGGTAGATCATGGTGAGTTTCGGAAGACCGCGCGGGCTCGAGGCCGTCGGAAAAACGGCCGGCAGCATGAGGCCGAAGCTCACTTCCCCCTCGGCGATGCGGGATTCCATCTCGTCGCGGGAAGAAAAGCTCACGATGCGGATTCCGAACTCTTTCGGCTGCAGCTTTTCCAGAAGCGGACTTCCGGCCGGAGCAAGAACGCCGACGCGGGGCATCATCGTGCTGGAGCGGCTTTCCGAAAAGAGGTTCGAAAAGAGGAGGGAGAGGATGATCGGCGTGGCGACGAGCAGCAGCACATGGTAATTGCGAGAGGCGTCGAGAAGATCTTTTTTGAAGAGGGCGAGAATGCGTCTGGGGTTCATGCGCTCTCCGTCTGCGTTGGCTTCGGGAGATCGTCGCACGTTTCGGGCTGGGGTTGCCAGGACGAGCCGGTGAGACGGAGAAACGCTTCTTCCAGGGTTGCTTCCTGGGTATGGATGCGGACGACCGAGCCGTCTGCGAGCCAGCCGGAAATTCTGGCCGGGGTTTCGGGATCGGCGATGGGGAGGGAGACGATCCTGTCGGTTCCGGTTTCTCGGTTGCGGAGCGTGATGTCGATGAGCGGGCGGCCGAACTGCATGCGGATGTTGTCCGGCGTGTCGGAAGCGACGATCCGGCCGTCATGGAGAATGGCTATTCGGTCGCAGAGATCGGAAGCCTCTTCCATGTAATGGGTCGTCAGAAAAATCGTCGTGCCCTCATCGCGAAGACGCCTGACGACGCTTCTGATCGAGAGGGCGGACTGGGGATCTAGCGCGGAGGTCGGCTCGTCGAGGAAAAACACTCGTGGCCGGTGAAGCAACCCGCGCGCGATGAGGACCCGTTGTCGCCAGCCCCGGCTGAGCCTGACGGTTGGCGCATCGGCATACTCTTCGAGGCCGACGAGAGAAATGACCTCGTCGACGCGTGCCGGCGCGGCCCCCGTGAGGTCGGCGAAGAGACGGAGCTGCCTGCGCGCGGTCAGGCGGTCATACAGGTTCTGATGGTCTGGAACGACGCCGATCAGGGCTTTGATCTGGTCGCGCTGGGTCGGCATGTCGAGGCCCGCGACGGTGATGCGGCCGGATGTCGGGGCGAGCATGCCCGTTATCATCCGCATGGTCGTTGTCTTGCCGGCTCCGTTGGGGCCGAGGAACCCGAAGATCGTGCCGGCGGCGACATCGAACGAGATGCCTTTCACAGCTTCATGTTTCCCGAAGCTCTTTTTGAGTGACTCGACCGACACGGCCGCCTGAATGTTCGTTTCCATTGCCTGACCCGATGATACTCCGAAGTGGAAATCGGTTCAACGCAGATGCCGACATTCGGCATGGGATCATGGGACTTTTGGCGGATCGCGTTCATTGACTCGACGCTTCGACAATAGTATCGTGAGACGTTCCTTGACCTTCCCCACGCATTGACAGCCCGAAGATGGCTGTGGTCTAATACGCGTGAAATCAGTGTCAGGAGAGGATATGGCAAACGCCGGACCGCGCGCCGAAGTGTTTGTTTTCACGAGTTCCCAGGGAGGAATCGGCAAGAGTTCGACCGCCCTCCGGTTTGCCCGGGCGCTTCGCCGGCGCAGCGGGCGGAATGTCGCCTTCATCGAGTGCAACTGGTTCGCCCCCTCGGCGATCACCGCGAAATACGATCTCGCCGAAAGCACCGGCATGTCGTTCATGGAGTATTTCAAAACTGACTGGACCGGACTGACATCGGAAAATGTCGCCGAGAAATTCAGCGAACGGGACGGCCTCTGGTTGATGCCTTTCACCGGCATTCGCCCGAACGAGTCGCTCGGGGCCGGATTCATCGTCAACGAAGCCGATCTCGGGCCGGCCATGGACCGCCTCCTGCGATGTCTCTCCCAGCGAAACGCCTATGCCGTCATCGATCTGGCGTTTTTCATGACGCCCTTCCCCCAGGCGGTTCTTTTTGCATCTGATGTGATATATTATCTCTATACGGCCCAGGAAGGCTCTCCTGAACTCGCAAAGCGTTTCATGAACGAAGTCGGGAGATGGCCGAACTTCACGAATCGCGTCGTCATGGTTCGGAACATGGTCGATACCGAAACCGAGGATACCGAATCGAAACTCCATTCGCGGGAGTTCATCCTGCCGATGGGAAGCGCGGTCGAAGGCGCCGCCGGCGACAAGCAGCTCGACGAAGCTATCGCGAAACTCGCCGAGAAGGCGATGGAAAACCAAGCCGCGGAGCGGTTCCGCCCCGAAGAGCAGGAGACGATCTCTCCCGTCGACGAAGTCCTGATCGAGTATCAACGTTCGATCAGGAACGAGATCATCTCAACCCTCGAAAAGCGCTTCGGGATAACGGACCAGGAGCTTCGTAAAAAAGTAGAACATAATATAGAATTGAGCTTCAAGAGGAATCCGCCCCCCCAGATCGAGAACCGCAACGTTCACGCCGAGCTGAAAAAAGCCCTGTTGGACGACATCCTCGGGTTGGGCCCGCTGGAAGACTTCATCCGCGATCCCGACGTCGACGAAATAATGGTGAACGGACCGTCGAAAATTTTCATCGAGAAGCGCGGAAAGCTGCAACTGACGGGCAAAACATTCAGCAACACCGACCAGGTGAAAACGGTAATCGACCGTATTCTC
>MWAR01000319.1 GCA_002068715.1 bacterium ADurb.Bin374 | reverse complement strand
GCCTCTGCCGGTGAAGCGGCTGATGGAGCTTGCCGGGAAATACCTGCCCCCGATGCCTGATGTGAAGATAGACGAGGGCCGCCTGGGCGGCGAAGTCCGGTTCGGCATCGTCGGCGGCGAGATGCGTGACGTTTCCGCATGGGCGAAGCCTCAGGGGCTTGTCGTGCGGCATGCGATGCTGCCGGCGCCTCTCAGGCTCGCGCAGGGCGGCGTGAAATACGATGAAGGCCGGGTCGAGTGGGAGAAACTGGCGGCGGAGATCCGCGGCATCACCGTGAAATCCGACGGCGGCAAGGTGGACATCGCCAAAATGACCGGTCGCGGCGACCTTTCCGTCCGTCTCGACATGTCCGTGCTGACGGGCGACCTGAAAAAGTTCGTCCCCGAGACGGTACTGCGGGCGAAACCTGAAGGTACGGCCGCGTTCACCGGAATCGTCGAGATCGATGCGAACGGTCCGACGCTCACGGGTGAACTCGAAGGCGGAAATATCCGGGCCGTCCCCGCTCCGGGAATGGCGCCGGTCAAGCTCGATGCTCTCAAGCTGACGCTGACGCGCGTCAACGCGAAAAGCGGAACGATCGCGGTCCGGGAGTGCAAAGGCAGCGCTCTCGGCATGACAGCGACCCTGCAGGGGGCGGTCAAAAACGCGGCCGATCCGTCGTTCGACCTAAAGGCCAACGCCACGGTCGACCTGGCGGCGTTGAAAGAGGCGCTTCCGATCGAGAACGCCCTCTTCAAAAAACAGGCTCGTCTCTCGGGAATGGCCGTCGTCGACGCAACGATCGGCGGCAGCCTGAAAAAGCCCCGGCCGGCCGGAAAGCTCGAGCTGAAGAACGTGGACTTCTCGATTGCAGCTCGGGGGGTGAATGTGACCGGCGTATCCGGGGTTGCGGCGATCGACCCGGACAAAATCAGCATAGACAGGCTCGCCGCGAATCTCTTCGGCGGCAAACTCTCGATTGCCGGCTCCCTGGCGGATTACCTCGAAAAGCCGCGGGTGGCCGCTTCCGGAACGCTTCACAACGCCGACCTCGGTGAGATCAGAAGCCTGATTGCCAGCAACGTACCCGATTTTCCGTCAGACCTCGGGTTCAACGGGCGTGCCGATCTCGACATCGTGGTCAAAGGTTCGGCGGATCAGCCCGAGTTCTCCGGCAATGCCGTCCTCGCGGGCGCGGGGCTGACGCATCCGGCTGTCCTGCGGCCGATCAGGAGGATCGTCGGGCCGATCAGATTCGATCAGCGCGGCCTCACGACCGAGGGCCTGCAGATGGGCTGGGGAAGCTCGACGGTCAGACTTGTCGGCCGCATGGAGAGCTGGTCCGGCTTCAAGATGGCGTTTCAATACGATATCCAGCCGCTGGACCTGACTGATATCGGTGAGTTCTTCCTCGCTGGGACCGGATACCGGGCCCAGGGCTCCGGGACGGGCGCGGGAAAGATCTCCGGCCCGATCGCCAAGATTGTGGTGGACGGCGCGGCGAAACTGCCGTCAGGCGTGTTCGAGGCCCCCGTGTCCAAGGGCGGCTCCACCTTCAGGTTCCCGTTCACGGATCTGACGGCGCCGTTCCGTTTCACCGACGGGATTCTCGCGATCAGCGGCGCCCGGGCGAATCTGTTCAGCGGCGAGATGACCGCATCCGGAAAGGTCTTCGTCCGGGAAACGCCGATCCGGTTCGGCTTCGATACCCGGGTGAAGTCGCTCCAGACGCAGGAGTTCCTGTCCACGAACACATCGATGAAGAATGTGCTCCAGGGCGGTCTCGACATGAGCTTCATCGCCACCGGGACGACCGTCGGTCTCAACTCGCTCGACGGCAACTCGACGATGACCATGGCATCGGGCAGTTACAAGGCGCCGCCGGTCGCGGCGCAGATCTTCAATGCCATCGACTCGTCCCAGTTGTCGAGCGGCATCATCAAGAGCCTCCAGGGGCATTTCATCTTCAAAAACGGCCGTATGAACTCGGACGATCTCGTGTTCAAGAGTCCCTACGGACAGCTTTCCTACAAGGGGTCGGTGGGTCTCGACACGACGCTCGACGGGACGGCGAATCTCGTTCTGCCGCGTGAAATCTGCCATGGAAGCAAGGTTCTCCGCGACCTCGTCGGAAACCAGCCCAATCTCGAAATTCCCGTCGGAGTGCGCGGAAGTCTCCTGTCTCCCGGCATCGATCTGCGTCTCGACAAGCTCCTGAAAAAGGCGGCGGAGAACAAGGCGAAGGACGCCCTCATGGACATTCTGGGCGGAAAGAAGGAGCAGGCACCCCAGTCCGTTGCGTCCGGAACTCCCGCTCCCGAGCAGAAAAAGAAAGGAATCGGTGACCTGCTCGGCGGAGAACTTGGAAAAATCCTTGGCGGAAAGAAGCCTGCCCAGGAACCGGTTCAACCTGCACCGGTTACGGTGGCGACGGCTCCTGCCCCGGCCGGTGTCACTGGTGAGGCCCAGCCGGCTCAGGCCCCGGCCGGCGTTTCCGGCACAGCCCAGCCTGCATCGGCACCGGTTCCCGTTGTCGCAACACAGCCCAAACCGCTTCCTCCCGAGAAGCAGATCAAAAAGGAACTCAAGAATATCGAGAAAGACCTGAAAAAACTGTTCAAATTCAAATAATCGATTCCTTTGGATGATTATTTTCCAGGAATCTGGTAATCTCTTCCCTCGAAAGAGGATGGTTGATGAATACGACGGAATTTTCCCTGCGTTCTGAAAATCGCGGTGCGGTTACGCTCATTTACACCCACGGACCGCTCAACGAAGAGGCTGGAACGGCGATCCTCCGACTCGTCCAGGAAAAGCTCGATCAGGGCGTGACGAGGTTCGTCATCGATTTCGGCCTTGCCGTGTCGATCACGAGTCCCTGCGTGGCTTCGATTCTGGAGATCGCCGAGAAAATCGTCGATGAAAAGAGCGGCCGCCTTGTATTTGCCGGACTGACGGACCTCAACCTGAAAGTGTTCGAAATGGTCGGGATTCTTCTCTATGCCGAATCCTGCCGAAATGTCCAGGAGGCCGAAGTTCAGGCGCTCATGTGAGCGGCGGGGTCTGCCACCGCCCCGGGTCAGTTCTTCGGAAGCAGCCCTTCGAACAGGAGCGTCGTCACGAGCTTCGTATTGTCGGTTATGCGCTCCGGCTTTCCCGTTCGAATCCAGTGATAGATGAGAAAATGCAGGATGCCCAGGGTAGACTGCATCAGCAGTTCGGGGTCGGTGTCCCGACGGAGCTGACCGGTCGCCTGCGCGCGCCTGATTTCCTCGACTGCCCAGATCGATCGCGACAGATACCGTTCGGCGAGCTTCTTTCGCATGTCCCCCTCGGGGATCGACTCGTCGCCCGTGAAAATCTTGAGAAAATTGAAGACCTCGGGTGACGTCGCGAACATCTCGAAATACGAATTAATGGCGATTTCCGATCCCTGTCTGAAATCGGTGAAGTCGGTCCGCTGTCGGATCGTTTTTTCAATATTGTCGAGAATATGATCGAACACCCGCATGAATAAGCCTTCTTTACTGCCGTAATGGCGGTAAATGGTGGCCTTGCCGACTTTTGCCGCGGTCGCGATGACATCGACGTTCGCCAGGTGAAAGCCGCGTCTGCAGAATTCAGCCAGGGCTGCCGTGATGATCCGGGTTTCTCGGGCGATCTGTTTCGGGGTTGCCATGTGAACCTCCGGATACGTTGCGGAGTGTCGAACACTCGTTCACCCTATGGCCTCCGAACCTTCGATGTCAAGAAGTGCGTTGCCCCGTCTCTTTTTTCCTCCACTTTCCGTGCTGCTGAAAAATTCTTCGCAGATGCTGATTTCCTGACAGAATTTTGGCGAAGGCGGCGGATGAGCTCTCGGAGAGGGAGGTTCGACGATGGTACGAATGTTGCGGAAAATACCGCGTCCGCTGATATGATATGAAATAAGACGAAAAGATTCTGTAGGAGGACACCAATGAAGTCGGGCATCATGAAGAAAATTCTCATGCTCACCCTGGCGTTCGGGCTCATCGGAGCCGCTGACGTTTCCGCCGGAAACCCCGGACAGGGCCACTGCAAGCCGAAGAAAAAGATCGGCTTCTTCCAGAAGATCGGCCGTGTTTTTGTGAAGGTCGGCGACAAGATCAAGAACAAGATCATGGACACCCATGTTGTCGTGAAGAAGAAGATCACCGGTTGCAAGAACCGCGTCTGGGTGTGCGGCCACTACAACAAGAACGGCCAGCACGTGAAGGGCCACTGGCGCTACATCAAGGGACACTGCGGAAACAATCCCGGCCAGGGGAATCCTGGACAGGGAAATCCCGGCCAGTGCAACCCCGGTCAGGGAAACCCCGGGCAGAGTGACCAGGGGCAGGGCAATCCCGCTCCGCTGCCTCCTCTGCCGCCGGCTGACGAACCGCCGGCCGAACAGCCGCCCGCAGAGCAACCTCCGGCCGAACAGCCCCCGGCCGAAGAACCTCCGGCCGAGCAGCCGCCCGC
>MWAR01000318.1 GCA_002068715.1 bacterium ADurb.Bin374 | reverse complement strand
GAACTCCCGGCCGGCGCAAAACGGACCCTGGAAGACCCGTTCGCCGACGCGGAAAATCCCTGGCCCCGCCGGATCATCTGGCTGCTCATCATCACCATTCTCGCCGTCGCCGGATATCGTCTGCATACGCTGAAACGTTGGAAGAAGCATCCGGGAAAAATGCAGACAGTCTGCCCGATTTCACCCCCGAATCCGACACTGCCAGCCGCCGCTCCCGCCGCTCCCGCCGAACCCGTGACACCGAAATGAGATATTCCTCGCCGAGAGCCTCGCGTGTTTCGACAAGCTCCGCACGAACGGGAGCGTAAAAGGGCTTTCCTTATGAAGGATTCAATAAAGCATGTAACAGGGCGCGTAACGAAATCGATGTGTACGACGTTCATTGATTGGGACCGATACAATCGAAATGAACCGGAAAGCAAGATGCGGTGTCTTATAGAGACAAATGCGGTACGCCATTCCCAGCGGAAAGAAAGCTTGACCTTTATGAACGTATGGTCTTAACCTGAAAGAGTCTGTGTCCTTGGAAAGGAGCTTGGACGACCTCGTTCCGGTGCATGATGGCATTTTCTGTGAAGGAGGATAATCCTGTGAGAAACATGTTGATGCTGGTTGCCCTCGTATGTGGCCTTCTTGCCCAATCCGACACGTGCTGTGCAGCTGAGACCGCTGCCGGAACGCAGTCTGCGTCGGTAGCGACGGCTCCGGCGATCCAGAATCCCGAGATGAACCTGCAGTTCGACAACACGCTGCCTGCGAACTTCCGGGGCGGTAATCCCGACAGTACCGAAGTGCACGTGCTTGAAGACCAGCCTTACAAAAGGCAGGAACATACGCTCCTGTATGAAGAATCACCGCAGGCAATGGGTGCGCCGGCAGGCGCGACGTTCGAAGGGCCGCCGACCATCAATTGGACAACTGACCAGGTGGGGGCTGACGGCAGCGTTCAGACGATTGCCAACGACAACAACAACAAGGCGACGAGCGAAAGCGAGTTCCCCGAGCCCGGTCAATACCGGGTCGGAAACAGCGGTGCCCGGCAGGTCAGCGGCGGCGGCGGCGGTGCATCAACCGCGACCGGAAGCGAGGGACAGGTGGCATCGTCGAACACCGGCACCGAGGGAGCCGCGGGAACGACGGGGAGCGGTGCCGATGCCGCGAACGGTCAGCGTGTCACCTCAACCCAGACTACCGGCGTGATCTGCCATGACGTCACCAGCCCGAACGTGTGGGCTGTCTTCCAGGAAACCGCCGGAAACACGCAGTCGGCGCTCGACGAAACCGCACTCCTGCAGAAACTGAGCGAACAGCTGCTTGCAGGCAAAGGCCAGTTCGACCCCGCGGCGCCCGTTTCCGACGCGCTGAAGGGTACCAGTATGCTCGCGATTTCCGAGTTCCCCGTCAATAAGAAGCCCGCGGAAAAGACGGCCGCCGTCGCTGTGAAGGGGCCTCTGTTCAGCGAAGTCGGAAAAGACGAGGCGAAGGTTGTCGGCACCGTCGGCATGAAGGTGCTCGATGCGGAAACCCAGACGCGCCTGACCGAGGTCGGAGCCACGGATACGCTCAAGGGAATCTTCGTCCGCCGGAATGTGCCGTTCATCGTCGCCGCCATGGCGACGGACAATGGTGACAAGTGTGCGACCGCGGCTGGCGCAAGCTGCAAAATCGAGACGAATGACGGCACGGAAGTGGACAAGGACGGCAGTTCCTATATGTTCCGCGTTCCGAACTATCCTCGCGCCGAGTATGCCGATCAGCCCGAATACGTCTTCGTGATGGAAGGCGCCGACAAGGATGGCAACAAGACCGTCGTCCGCCTGCCGCTCTATGTTGTTAACACGCAGATGGCCGTCGAAGGCGGCCGTAACGAATAACCGACGAACGGAAAGGGGAACATGCCGAAGATGCGTCCTGTTTCACTGATACTGGCTGTTGGTTTTCTGTTCTCAATCGCGGCTGCCGCTCCGGCAGAGGAGCCGGCGGCCGGGGCCCAGCCCCCGGTCATCGATACGTCCAAGACTCCCTGGCTCGAAGGAGTCTCCATTCCGACGCAGCCGCCGCACGTCAGTCCGCTGGTGGCGGCCGACATCGTGGGTGAGGGTGGAAACTCCGTTCCTGCGACGATCAGCGAGGATATTCCGATCCTGCTGACGGCGAATTCCGAGATTTTCGGGGAAAAGCCGCCCGCCTCCTGGAACGGCACCGATCTCCCGGATGCAGAGTGGACGGGCCGCGCCTCCGTGCGCTGGTTTTTCGATGATGTCGCCAAGAATCGCAGCACGCTTGCTTCCGTCTCTGACGATCTGCCCGCAAACCAGGTGAAGGTGATACCGCTCGACCCGACGACGTCTGGAGCCGTCACGATCACGATCGCGAGACCGATGAAATACCGCATTGCTCCCGACCGGTTCAGGACGACGTTCGTGAACGCGAGCCGCAGCCTGTCCACGATCGTGACCGATATCACTCCTCCGGTGTGTGGCCTCGAGATCACCGCGGACGGTGAGATGGGAACGGTGTATCCGGTCGAAAATCCGGCGCACAAATACCCGTTGCCGAAGCTTGCCGACGTGATCTGCCGTGGCAAACTGTTCGGAACTGCCGGCGATGACGAGAGCGTGACCGTCGAAGGTATCGAACTGGGTGCGCAGATGGTCGTGCCTGCTGAGCGCGCAGCCCTGCATCTCGCGAAAGACGCTGTCATCACCATTAAAACATTGCTTCAGGACAACCTTCAGGTCGACGAGAAGACCGTGCGTTTCGGTCTCTGCGAGGGAACCGGCGAAAAGCCGGCCCTTGTCGGCCAGGAGAATCCGGGCGAATTGAAGCTGGCAGAGGTGAAACTGCCCGAAAAACCGTTTCTCTTCATCGAAGCTTCGGATCTCGCCGGAAATCGTCAGGTTCTATATATATCGATACAAATAAAATAAGGGAGCTTGTGGGAGCGGCGACCTGAAATCGTTTTGGTCGCCGCTTCCACGCGAACATGACGAAGGAACCGCCCGGATACAGGGCCGATTATGCCGATGGAGCCTGCACTGCCGGCCTGCTTCACAGAAGCGGGCCGGCGGTCATTTCCCGGCCCTCGCGCTGGCGGGCGGGGAGAGGAATCACGTTCGTCGAGATCATGATCGCGGTTCTGATTCTCGCGGCGCTCCTGCTCCCGGTATACCAGTTCATGAACTCGGCCGTGCGAGAAACCGAACGGTTTTACGTCGAGGCCGTCGCGATTTCGCAGGCGAAGTTCATCATGGATACCTTGATGTTCCAGATCCCGTGGCGGGCGATACGTGCCGGCAACCCGGCCAGGTTCGAGGATCCCAAAGCCGTTCCGGCCGTTCAGTCGCTTCTGACGGCCCTTATGCCGCGCCTCTTCGGCTCTGGGTATGAGGGCGCGACGGCTGGAAGCTATCTCGGCGACGGCCTTCTCACTGATAAAAAAGGATTCCTGTACCGCATCCGTCTCAAATGCCTCGACCTCGACGAGGTCGAGTTCGCTATCGATATTCCCGGAAAAGGGCTCAGCAGCTTCATGCCGAACAAACTGACCCCCAAGGATGCCGATGGAAAATACTCCGTCATGAAAAAGCTCATTCTCGAAATTCGCTGGTCCCTCCACAAGGGAACCGACCCCCTCCAGGACCCCCAGGCAAAAGCCCTGCATCTCGTCGCGATCAAATCGCATCTGGACGAATGATGATGGAGAAACGGCGCAGAATGAACGACAGACGTGGAATCGCGGTTGTGGTGGTGCTCTTCTTCGCCGTCACTATAGCGCTGCTTATGTATATGTTGGTCGGCTCGAACACCAACCTTTCCCTTCAGAACAAGAAAACTCTCGGTCAGCTCCAGGCCTATTATCTCGCCCAGTCCGCTCTCCAGCATGCCATGTTGAAACTGCGCTTCCTGCCGAAGGAGACCTACGATGCCTTCGCGGCAGGATCGACCGCCCCGTATCCCGACGTGGAAAGCGATCTCCATCCTCAGATTCGCCTGACGAAGCCTTCCGGGGACAACTGGTCCCTCTACGCCGCCGGCGCCGACGATCAGGAGTGTCCTGTCGAGGGCAAGTATCTGCTCAGATCGATCCGGCTCGACAGCTCGCTCGACGGCATGAGCATGGTGCAGGACGGATACGAGCTGGAGGCGGAGGCTACGGTGAAGGGAACGGGCGGCCTGACGCATACCGATTCCGTCAAGGAGCAGATCATCATATCCCGATTCACCGGAGGCATCGGGCCATGAACCGGCGCTTCGGAAAGAGGATGCTGGCCCGCGGCATGACGCTGATGGAGGTCATG
>MWAR01000317.1 GCA_002068715.1 bacterium ADurb.Bin374 | reverse complement strand
TTTCGAGCGGGCCGCTAAGTTCTTCGGCTGGTTCGGGCGTGTCGATCGGATCACCCAGTTCGAGACCGGCGATCGGCGGAGCGATGGGCGATGGCGCCGACAGATCGGGCGAGAACACGCTGACCTCGTCGAAACTCGGATTCTTCAGAGTCGGGCGTTGGTCGCGGGACTGGTCCGGTCCTTCCTGCAACATGGACGGCTTCAACTCGGATGCCTGCACGGGATCGGTCTTGCCGGGTTTCGACCGCTCGCCTGCCTTGGTCTTTGTTTTCGTTGCCACAGGGCCTTTCAGAATCGGAGAATGCTTTTTCCGCGACTGCGCGGAAGGCCGCCTGGGGCCGGTCAGTCCGGTGGAAAGCTTCCTGTTGGTTCCGCTGCGAAGAGTGGATGCCGGCGTGGGAAGGGGCGTTTTCCCCGAGCCGGGTTTCGCGACGATCAGCGGCCCGACCAGTCTGACCTGATGAACGACCGGAAGCGCGGGCGCAAACATGCCGCGCCATGCCATCCATGCGGTCATGAACAGCAGCAGCGCGAGATGCAGAAGAATCGATACCTTGTATTCTTCCGTCCCGTCGTTCGGGTCGATCGTCAGTGTCTGAATGTCAGCGTTTCGCATTGGTCTCGGTCTTTGTCGAGAGTCCGACGTTGATCCCGCCGGCGGTGCGGATACGGTCGAGAACCTGCACGACGCGGCCATAGTTGGCGGACTCGTCGGCCTCGAGAAGAATCGGTCTGTTCACATCGCCTGCAACATACTCGGCCACTCTCGCCGAAACTTCTTCCTCCGGGATCAGGGCGGCGGCGAGCATCACGTTGCCATCGCGGTCGACCTGGAAGGAAAGCGTTTCGCCTTCGATGGCCACACCTGACGAGGCCTTCGGAAGCTCTACTGGAAGCTTCTTAGCATCCTTGGCGAAGGAGCTCGTGATCATGAAGAAGAAGACGAGCAGCAGGATGACGTCGATCAGGTTCGTGACGACGATCTGGGGCTTTTCCCGGCGCCGCTCAGGCAGCAGCTTTTTCACGGTTTCCCTCCGAGGCGGCAGATGCCAGGGACAGGTTGTTCGCCAGGTCGAGTGAGTAATACTCGACCTGCTCCTCGAACTCCTTGATGCGACCCTCGCACCAGTTGAACGCGACGAGGGCGGGGATGCCGATGAACAGACCGGCCGCGGTCGTGTAGAGCGCTTCCGAAATGCCGCCGGCGAGCGCTGTCGGATCGCCGATGCCGATCGTCGAGATGATGCTGAACGAAGAGATCATGCCGGTGACGGTCCCCGTGAGGCCGAGCAGAGGGCTGATCGCGGCGATCGTCGAGAGAGTGCCGGTATTCTTCTCGAAATGTTTCATCTGGCGGAGCGCTTCCTGACGCATCACATCGAGCAGCGCGTCTTTCGGGAGATCGAGGCGGTCGATGCCGGCCGCGATGACTTTCGCGAGCGGATGTTTCTCGGTGCGACACAACCGGACGGCTTCGAGGTAGTTGCGCTCGGCGAGCGCCGACCGCACGAGAACCATGAACGATTCGACACCGTTCACATGACGCAGATAGAACCGCGCCCGCTCGATCATGACGGCTACGCCGATGATGCTGCACAGCAGGATCGGCACCATGACGGGGCCGCCTTTCACGAAGACGTCGACGATGAAGAGATTGCTGAACATGGTTGCCTCCTAGAAGTGCGCTTCGATGCCGGCCAGGGAAACGCGTCCCTCTTCCGGAACCGCGTAGCGGATGCTTTTCGCTTCGTCGTAAAGATCCTTGATCTTCACATACGCGTGATACCGCGGGGAAAACTTGTATTTCAGTGTCAGATCGGACCGGCTGTAATCGCCCGCGTCGACCGACGCCGCGGGAACGTAGGCGATGCGATCCATCATCGCCTGGCGCGAGAACTCGCCTTCAAACCTGCCGTCCGAATACCCGAAGCTGATGTCGAGCAGACGCTTCGCTTCATACGAAAGGCGGGCACCCGTATCGTCGTTCTTGGGGGTCTGATACGTCGTCGTGGTACGCAGAGAAAAGTGATCGTCGAGCTTGAAGCTCCCCTTGAACCGGACACCAGTCCTGCGGGCGTTCGGAACGAACCTGAAGGCCGATGCGAGGAAACCGCGGCCGGGAATATAGTTGTCGATATATTCCATCGCGTCCGACTCGTTTTCCGAGAACAGCTCCATGCCGACGGAATTGTCGTTTTCCCAGCGGTAGCTGATGGTGCCTGAACTGCGCTTCCGATGCGAAGCCATGAGGTCGCTCGTCATGACATACCGGCGCGGCATGAAAATCCTGCCGAGATCGTCGTTGCCCAGCGATTCGTCGTAACTCAGCACGACCTGCCAGGGCTTTGCCCAGCGGTAGTCATACCGGAGGAACGGCGCCGTGCGATCGCGTCCCATAAGGCCCATCGATTTGAGGCCCAGCTCGAGATACGATCGGCCCTTGAAATCGAACTCGCCGGAAAGGGCGAGCGAACGTCCGGTCAGTTTCTGTTCGGCATCGTTTTCGGGGCTCCAGGCAGCCTGCTTGAGATCGATGGCGGCTTTTCCCTTGAGGTTGGGGCGGAGATCGGACTGGTATTCCGCGCCGATTTCACTCGAGAAAAGCGAATCTTCCTCGCCGTAGGAAATCAGCGAATTCCCAGCTTCGCGGCTCGAGGATTCGAGACGACCATGGGCCTGAAAATAGGCACCGTCGGAAAGGGTGGCGTTCCCCTTCGCGGAGATCACTTTCGTGGTGTCCGTGATCTTTGCGTTCGGGGTGGGGCGGAGCGATGTTCCACGCTGTCCGAACGTTTCGCCTGCGACATCGCCGAACACGGTCATTTCGTAACTTCCTTCGCCGATCG
>MWAR01000316.1 GCA_002068715.1 bacterium ADurb.Bin374 | reverse complement strand
TCACGTCTTCCGAATCGCAGGCGTGGCTGCGCGAGTTGACGTTGTAGGCGCCGACCGTCGCGGCCTTTCCGTCGAACCAGCTGACCTTCGAGTGAAGCGTCTGGGCGCCGCGCCACTCGTAGATCTCGGCGCCGGCTTTCATCACGTCTTCGTAGTTCGCCCGGCCGGCGATGCCGGCCTGCGGGTGATTGTTGCTCTCGACCGAGTTGGTGAGAATCTTCACTTTCACGCCCCGGCGGCACGCTGCGACGATCGCGTTTTTCAGCGCCGGGGTCGGGATGAAATACGCGCTTTCGAAGATGACTTCCTGGGTGCAGCCGTTCATATACTCGATGAACAGGTCGAGAATGTCGTCATCGTCGGATCTCGTCGGGAATGTTTCGAGGAAACGCACGCGCACGTTCTCGAAGACGGGTGGCTCGTCGAAGTAGATCGGAAGCGGGCCGGGAATGAGCTGGGCACGGTTCGGAAGGATCGGCAGCTTCTCGGTCTTGTCCTTCACCTCGGAGATTTTCGGGGCGCCGGTCTCGGCGCGCTCGTCGATGACAAGACGCTCCCAGTTGTTCTCGAACAGCTCGCAGATATTATCGACGACGGGGCCGGTCACCATCACGTCGGTGTCGCGCCAACCGAAGTCCTCGATCTCGCCTTTCGCGTATTCCGTGGCCATGTTCATGCCGCCGACGATCGCAACGCCTTCGTCAACAATCAGCATCTTCTGGTGCGACCGATAATTCGCCTTCAGCGTATTTCGCAAAAGCGGGTTGTTGATCAGCACCTGGACGCCGCCGTTCTGCATGCGCCTGATGATGCCCTTGCGGCGACTGAAGGCGAAGGCATCGTCGACGATGACGCGCACGTCGACACCGTCCTTCACGCGTGCGATCAGCAGGTCGGCCATCTTGTTCCCGATTTCGTCGTCGTTCCAGAGCAGGGTCTGAATGCAGATATCGGACTTCGCGGCGGCGACGATCTCGAACCGTTTCGCGAAGCTCGACCGGCCGTTCACGAGCATCGTGACGGTATTTGCGGGAATCAGTCTCGACGCGGTCTTCTCGTCGATCGTCCCTTTCTCGAACGTGTCGGCGACGACCGTCTCATACTCATCGAGGAGTTTGCGAAGCCGTACGCCCTCGATGCGCCTGCCGGCGTTCGCAACGAGCCATTTCGTCCATCGGGCGCCCTTCACTGGAAAAGCGAGCCAGGAGG
This sequence comes from bacterium ADurb.Bin374, assembly GCA_002068715.1. The sequence goes on along the minus strand of MWAR01000316.1, from coordinate 5,655 downwards.
TCTTCGCCGTGGCCTGCCAGGCGGAGATCGTGGCGAGCCGTTTCGTTTCGAACGTTTTTCGCTGGGCGTCGATCTTCGATTCGAGGTTGTACTGTTTTATCCGTGCGAGTGCCTGACGCCGGATCTCAGGGTTGCGGGTCGATGCGGCGAGGTCGGTCAGGGTCTTTTTCGCGGCCTCGACGGAGCCGGTGCTCTCCATCAGGAGTTCGGCGAGTTCCCAGGTGGCTTCGACCTTCAGCTGGGGCTCGAATACACCGGAAATGAACTTCTTCAGCTGCTCGACGAGCCAAGACGGATTCGATTTTCGTTCAGGTCCATACATTTTCACCAGCAGGTTCTCGAATGCCTGCCGCTCGGCTGTCAGACGCCTCGGCGCCGTTGCGGAGACCGTTTCTGGTTGCACGAGAGAATCGCCTGTGTCGGTTGCATAGAGAGCTGGTTCCGGTTCGATTTCAGAGGGAAGGGGCGATGACGCCTTCGTGATCGAGCCGCCACGGACGGCTTTTTCATACGCGGCCTGCGCCGAGCGAAGTTCTGCGGCGAGCGTTTCGATCTTTTCCGGAGAGGCTTGCTGGCGAACCGCTTCGGAATACTCTGCATACAGCGCAACATAGCGCGCATGGACGGCGGCTAGTTCGTTATCCGACGCGGCTGCCCCGACGGGTGCGCACAGAGTGCCAAGGGCGAACACGGCGGCTGTACAAGCACGTATGAGACCGGTTCTGAACGAGGGGGCGTTCGAAGAAAGTTTCGTCATCTCGGAAGGAACCTCCGTTGGTTTCAGGCAAAAAACACGCTGGTTCAAGACACGCTTTTTGACAATTATACCGATTGTACAGAAATGCGCAAATAGCATGGGCACATCAGACCGAGCCAGGGATACGCAACAGTAGAATCACGGAGATACAAAAACCTTTTCACCGCCGAGGCGCAGAGATTGAAACAAGATGAAAAAAAGTACGAAAATATTATTCTCGGCGTCTGGTATGTTGAAATCGTAATGTAGCATTACCAATTTATTGCGCATACCGCATCTGTAAAATCCCTTGAAGTTTGTTGTTCCGTTCTGTAGATTTTTCCTCGCTGCGGGAGACTGCGGTCGTGCGTCTTGAAGCTTGACTTCGTCGCAGAGATTGTCGCTCCCGGAGAGAGGTTAAATTCGGGGAAGTAACATGAGCCACGAGCGCGCATCGACCAGGAAGAATTCGCCTCTCACACCCCAGGAGACCCCGCAGTAAGCTCATCCCAGGAGAAATTTCATGACCTCGTTGTTTTTCGGGATCGATGTCAGCAAAGGGTATGCGGATGTATGCTGTATCAATCAGGCCGGAAGCCGTCTCGGAAATGTTGGGCAGTTCGACGACACGGCAGCCGGGCACGCAGCCATGAAGAAGACCATCGAGACGCTCAAGTCCAAATACCCCGATGCCCAGATGGTTTTCGGACTGGAACACTCCGGCGGTATCGAGCGCAACTGGGCTGTATTTCTGCGCGATCTTGCCGCTCCTTCGGGAGGGAAGGTGTTTACGCTGAATCCGCTGGCCGTGAAGAAGTTCCTCGATCGAGACCTGCACAGGAACATCACCGACCGGGTCAGCGCCCAGGGAATCGCCAATTACCTTCGCCAGGGAATGCGCCTGGCGGAAGTGCCCTTCGAGGACTTGCTTTCCGGCCCGACCACGCTGTACCGACATCTCCGAAATTTCATCAGCCGCTCGGCGCAGATCCAGAATGAACTGCAAAGCCTTCTGCCGCGAGTTCAGCCAGAGATGGTCCAGTTCTGCCGCCAGGGCTTTCCGGAATGGGTCCTCCAGGTCCTTCTGAAGTGCCCTACTGCGGCCAGACTCGCGATTGCCAGGCCCGGCAATCTGGCCAAGATTCCTCATGTCACGCGTGACAGAGCGGAGAAGCTGATCGCAGCAGCCCAAGAAAGCGTCGCATCGCAGACGGATGTCTTCACAGAGATAACCGTGACATCCCTCGTGAAAGATCTCATGCATGCCCAGGAGACGGTAGACGAGCTCAAAGAGCAGGTTATCGCCAGCATGGCTCACGACGAAGGCGTGAAAATCATGCAGTCCATTCCCGGGATCGGAGCATGGAGCGCCACCTGCCTTCGATTGGAAATTGGATCGATAGAGCGATTCCCTGCCCCGGAATCGCTCGTGGCCTTCGCAGGTCTCGACCCGAGAATCCTCCAGAGCGGTGATTCCATCAGGCATGTCGGAATCAGCCGAAGAGGCCGTAGGCAGATCCGTGCCATCCTGTATCCCGTCATTCTCTCGGCGATCCGATGCAATCCCGTCATCACGGAATTCTATGCCGGTCTGACCGCCCGCGGAAAAGGCCATCTCAAGAGTGCGACCGCATGCATGCGGAAGATGCTTCACATCATCTACGGGTGCTGGATTTCAGGAAAACCTTTTGATGCCGCCCATGAGAAGGGGCGGAAGACAGCGAAGCCGCGCCCCGAGGCGGAAGCGGCCACCACAGAACAACCACAACCATCCCCTGTTTGCACTGTGGCTGCCCCCGTCTCCCGTCGGGAAGCGGCGAAAAGAAGAAAGGCGACAACCATGCCACAGACGGATAACTTCCGTCGGGAACGTGGTCTCGGTGTCGCCTCTGTATCACATACTACATGACCTCAAAAAGGGATTCAAGAAATGCAAAAATCGCTTGCATTTCAACGGAGTATCTCCGCGGTGAATCGTTCGATTTCAATATAACAGATACATAAAGAACGTTTTTACCGCCGAGGCGCAGAGGAAAAAGCGAGATGAAAAAGTGAAAATGAACATTTCCCTCAGCGTCTCCGAGTCTCCTCGGTTAATCCTGCGAATTTCAACATACCAGAACACGAAGGACACCGAGCTTTCCCGGAGAAAAACGGAATTTCTGCGTAGCTCAATGCTCTTCGTGTCGTCCGGGATGGGTGTGGAGATTGGCGCGTCGCGATATGTTAGGAGGGCACGCCGGATACCGTGGTTATTTCAGGAAGGTGATGGATTCGAAGAATTCTTGTACCCATGGCTCGTCGCAGGCGGGCTGGTCGGTGGCGATGTTGACCTGGTAGTAGCGGTTGGGGGTGACGGTATAGTAGTTGGTGAAGATGCCGGCCGCGTCCCCCACGACGAACCATTCGGTTCCGCCTATCGTCACGGGTTTCGGGGCGCTCAGGCCGAGCATGGCGTAGACCTTCATGTCGGCCGGGATGCGCTCGGCGAGCAGGCGTTCGCGATTGGCGCCGGGCACGTCGAAGGTTTTCACCGTGACCATCCAGGTGTCGCGCATGACGTGGCCCTTGATGAAATACCCGACGCCGATGCCCGGCCAGACGACCTTGTCGGCACGTGAGAAGCACTCGGGAACGGTGAACGCGATGCTGCCCTCCTTCGACTCGATCCGGTCGCCCTTCGACGGCTTCTTCGATTTCGTGACTTCGGTGTCGGAGATCGGCTTCAATGCAGTGTTCGTATAGGCCGGGACGAACGTGGTGAAGACCGAAACGCCTTCCACCATCTTGTCATCGCCATATCGGAACTGGAGGCCGATGCTCATAACAGCCTTGACCCCACCCCAATTATTCGCTGCGGAGCGGTAGAAATACGTCTCGGACCGGCCGTCGTTCACGGATACATCGGGTTTGCGGTAGAGCTGTCTGACGCGCACTTTCGGCGAGCCGATGCCGACACCGCGGCTCGTCATCACACGGGTGCGCTTCGCGCCGAGAAGATCGATGCGCCCGACGGCGGTCGCATCGATGAACGACGGGGTGACGAGCGCATCGTCGCCGTATTTCCGATACTCGGCAAATTTCGGCGAGACGGCCGTCGAGAAGAAACCCTCGGCACGAGCGAGCGGGTCACCAAGCCGGAGCCAATTTTCCCCGACCAGGATGCCGGCCTCCTCGGGAACGATCAGCAGGGGCTCGTCTGCCGGCGCGGCTTTCCACGCGGGTGGGGACGGGTCGGCCGGCGGAACGTAGGAAGAGTAGTCCCGGAGGGACTTCTGGAGAGCTTTTGTGCTGTCGTCAGCACTCAATGCCCGCCGGAGAATGATCTCGGGCATCTCGAAAGCGGGAAGCGGGGATTCCGGCTTTTTGTTTGCGTCGGCGAGGTATTTCACGACATCCTGGGGTGTCGGACGGTCGTACAGGACGACGGGGTGTGTGACGATCTTCCCGTAGAGATCGTAATCGAGCCACGCCATGCCGTTGTCGCCCCACTCTGTACCCCATGAATTGTACAGCTTGATCGCGTGTCGCTTGTCGTCGTAGCCGACGATGACAAGATAGTGGGCCGAATCGATCGTCGTATCGGTGATCTTCTTCAAGATCGGATTCTTTTTGTTCATTTTATAACATTCAGAATATATATCCATCGTGCATATCACGGGGTCACCCCCCGCGAGGATCGCCTTGAGCGTGGGGATATCGCCGCACGGCAGACGACGGAAGGTGAGGTTCCTGAACGCGCGCGCGAAGGTGCGCAGTTCTTCGGAAGGAACCGTCTCGTCGTTGGGAATATACGGAAAAAGCGATAGGGGAACGCAGCCGACGTCGATCGAGAGAAAAAGGGCGTTGTGGTCGCGGAACCCGTTCTCGGCTGGGCTCTTGTAAAGGAGATTGGTGATGAACGTCGGGCTGAAGATATGGTTCGGCCCGTATTTCCAGCCGTGTTCGAGCTTTTCGTGATAACTCTTCACCGCGTAGGCCACTGCCCACCCGGGGCAGGTGTTGTCGAACTGCTTGCCCACTGGAGGAAAATCAGGCGAGAGGTCGACGGCCGGCGGCAGGTTCACATCGGGCTTGCCCGACAAAGTCGTGAACTTTCGCACCATCCGTATCTCCTGGATGGCCAGAAACTGCTCTTCGGTCATGGGGACCACGCCGGTGAACTGTGTGCTTGAAGCGGGGGCGCCGACGGCTGACATGCCGGGCAGGAGCGTGAGAAAAGCCAGGGCACCTGCAAAAAACATCGTTCGAATTGTCGCTTTCATACCGTTCGCCGCATTCCTCTAAAATGCGTATATATATATATAACGTATGATACTTCATCGTTGGAATATCTGAAGCGCTCATCGGAAAGAAACATCATTCACCGGGGGGAAAACGAAAGAAACGCGCGGCGGGGCAGGGGAACGGGTTTCCCCTGCACAAAACGGCATCGCCGGTTCACGGGGGCTGCAATGCCGTCGATGCGGCCGCGGATGTCAGATACGGGAACCGTTTTCAGAGTTCGCCCCCACCAGAGGTAGGCAATGTGGTCTTGGGGAACGGCGAGAGATAGGTTCATCACGGGAGTTCCTCGCCAAGCTTGGTCAGGGAGAAAGGACGTGCCGATGGGAGAAAGCGGCATGCTGTATGTTCCGGTGATCGTCGTTCCGTTACGGGAGATCGTATTTTCTTCGATGGCGACGATGTCGCTCGCAATTCCGAGAACCCGCTCACAGAGGGTGCTGCTGATCATCACGAGGTCTCCTGGTCTGATTTCCGAAGCGGATACCGGGTGAACGACCAGGCGGTCGCCGGGAAGAAGGACTGGGCCCCAGAAATCGTTTCCACGTATGTAGACGTGGTTGCCGAGATGGCCGACAGGGCCGTGGAGAAGCCAGCCGAGCAGGCCGAACTGGAGGCCGAGGCCGACAAGAATG
>MWAR01000315.1 GCA_002068715.1 bacterium ADurb.Bin374 | reverse complement strand
GGCGTCTCGGTGGTGGTCGGTGCGGGTATTTTCACCGTCACCGCCTCCACCGCCGGCAACATCACCGGCCCGGCGATCATCGTTTCGTTCCTGATCGCCGCCGTCACCTGCGGGCTGGCCGCGCTGTGTTACGCCGAGTTCGCCTCCACGCTGCCGGTCGCCGGCAGCGCCTACACCTTCTCCTATGCGACCTTCGGTGAGTTCGTCGCGTGGATCATCGGCTGGGACCTGATCCTGGAGTTCGCGGTGGCCGCCGCGGTCGTCGCCGACGGCTGGTCGTCGTACCTGAACACCGTGCTCGGGCACCTGTGCCGGTGGGCCGAATGGCCGCCGATCGGATCGCTGACCAGCACGTTCGGGCTGGTGCGGATCAACTGGAGCACCCTGGGCATCATCGCGGTGGTCTGCGTACTGCTCATCCTGGGCACCCGGCTGTCGTCGATGGTGTCCGCGGTGATCACCGCCATCAAGGTCACCGTGGTGCTGATCGTCGTCAGGCCCTGGAGGTGCCTGCCGAGGTTGTGTGCCCTGGAAACGGCCTTCAGGAACACCTCCGGCAGGACGACGGCGGAGCCGAGGTTCCAGTAGACGCCGCCTTCGAGGTCGCCGACCTGGTCGCAGACGATCTCAAAATCGCGGAAACTCGCCGCGCCGAGGCTTGCTCCGTCGACCGCGGGATGCAGATGAATGAAATCGGTGCCGATGGCGACATGGACGGTACAGGGAATCCCGTGTTTCCCGCATTGCCAGAGAAGGCTTTCGTGCCGATAGGGAAACAGTTCCCGCGACGCGTTCATCGCTTCATACAGGCTGTGCCCCAGGCCGTGACCCGATGCGGCGCCCTGATGAATGGCCCGCCCCATCCAGGCGCCGGTCTCCTCGACGAAGCCGAACCGGCCGCGCGCGAGTTCCTTGCCGACGTCTTCGGAGGTTTCGCCAAACGCGGCAAGCTCGAAATCGTGGATCGAGCCTGCGCCGTTCAGGGCGATGCCGGTGACGATCTTCGCTTCGATCAGGCGTATCAGCAACGGTGCGAGACCGCACTTGATGACGTGGGCACCCATTCCCAGCAGAACCGGCCGGCCGTTTGTGCGGGCGGCAACGATCGCATCGATGGCCTGGCGGAAGGTCTTCCCGGCGTGAATCGAGGGGATGCAGTCCAGGAGAGCCTGCACGGAGGCCGGCCGGTCTGGGACCACCCCGAAATCCGAGCGTTTCACGAGGTTGTGACGTTCGGCCATCGGATAAAAGGTCAAATGCGGTTTTTTATGTTCTTTTGTCATGTCCTGATCGGTCCCTCCGCGAATCGACGAAGTCTAGCACCGGCAACCGGGGACGTCAAGCGGCTTCCCATGCCGATTTGGCCCTTGACCGGCAGGTGCGGCCTCTGGTATCGTTGAGCCCGTTCGCATTGCCCGACGGAACAGATTCTGTCGGGCCGAGGAGGGACCGAACGAGTGAAATCGAAGATGACGCGCACCGCAGGGCTGTTCCTGGCAGTCGCTGTCCTGATCTCTCTGGCGCTCTGCGTTGGCTGTGGGAACAAACAGCCCGCGGCGGGACCAGCCGCTCCGAAAATCGACCGGTTCGGCACGGCCGACGGACTTCCGCATGACGCCATCACCGCTCTTGCCGTGTTCGGCAACCAGATCTGGGCCGGCACGAAAAGCGGCATTGCCCGGCATGACGGGGTGAACTGGCAGGTTCACGTCACGAAGAACACGAACGCGCTCGGGTCGAACGAGATCACCTCGCTTGCCGCCGCTGGCAGTTACATCCTTATCGGCACCGATAACGGGGTGACCCGCTTCGACGGGAAGAACTGGGGCCAGGTCATGTCGGGATCCCGCGCCCGGTCGGTCGCCGCGAAGGACGCGCAGATGGCCGTCGCCACGGCGCACGGACTCGAATACTCGACCGGCGGCCAGTTCCAGGCCTTCGGAAAAGAGAACGCCGGTCTGACCAGCGATGAAGCCACGGCCGTCGGATTCGACGGAAAAGGAAACGTCTGGGTGGGACTGCAGCTCGGCATGGCCCAGCTAAACGGCCAGATGTTCATCAACCACAGCGGGCCGGCGAAGACGGTCATGGGCAACTCCCTTGTCGACGTTAAGGCGAACCCGCCCACCTGCCAGCTGATCGGCAACAACATCACGGCCATCGTCCCATACAAGGGTATGATGGCGGTAGGAACGACGTCCGGCGTGTCGATCACCGACATGGGCATGGCCTGGACGAACTACAACTCGGTTCACAAAGAATGGATCCAGCGCGGCAACAACATCGTCGAAGAGACGATGCCCGGAAACAGTCCCATGCCGGGAAACCTCGTGACGTCACTGACGGTTCTGCCGGGCGACGCCGGCCTGGTGATCGGCACCAACCGGGGTGTCGCCGTTCTGCGCGATGCGACCTGGGTCGATCTTGCCGGTAAATTAGATGATATAAAATCGAACCAGATAACCGCCGTCGCGGTTCAGGAAAATAGCCTCTGGGTCGGAACCCAGAGCGGGCTGTACCGGGTCAACAACTTCCTGGCCATGATCGGAGCGGAAGGCGTGAAATGATTCGGATCACCACCGATCGAATCTGCGCCGCAGCCCTGATGGCGCTTGTCGCTGCCGATGCGTGGGCAGTGGGAACGGGGGCTGCTGCCACCGGTTCCGGCGCGGTTGCATCGGGAACCGCCGCCGGTTCGAGTTTTCTCTCGCAGTTGCCGCCGGAACTGAACTTTGCGATCACCACCCTCGGGTTCGGCGGTATTGCCGGGTGGTGCGTGGGGTTCACGCTGAAGAAGTTTGCGAAAATGGCCGCGCTGATCGTCGGGACCGTCTTTATCGCCATTCAATACCTGGCCTACAACCAGTATGTCACCGTCGACTGGGAAAAGATTCAGCGGACCGTGCCGGACAACAGCCTCCAACAGCTCTGGATGGCCCTGATGTCGGTGTTCACCTACAATTTTCCGTTTGCCGGTGCGTTCGCCGCCGGCTTTCTCCTGGGCTTCCGAAAAGGCTGATCCGCAGAAAAACCGCCGCCCGGCTCCATGATAGGAGGGCCGGGCGGCGGTTTCTCCGCGGATCCGATCTTACTTGGGATAGACCTTGATGACGTTCTTGATCTCCATCGTTCCCGAGGCTGCGCTGACGCGGTGGGTCGTGCCGTAGACGACGACGCGCTGGTTCTGGAGCTGGGTCAGTTTCTCGCACCAGGCGGGGTCGATGATGTCGAGGCCCAGATCGCGGGGTCTCAGATGATCTTCCTTGAGATACACGCGGTTCTTCTTGAGAACGACCTTGGCCCGGACGGACTCTTCCTGCGTCCAGATCTGAGGCTGTTCCTTCTCGCGCTTCTTCTTGCCCTTCCCCTTCTTGCCCTTCGTGCCGCCTTCCTCTTCGGAAAGATACTGCTTTGGATTTTTGACGCGCTCGGCATACAGGGCATTCCAGATCATGACCTGCGAATCGGTCGCGACGGCGGTTTCATCGGCATACTCGGTGGCGATGTTGCCGGCGAGATCGACGAGAATGACGTTGCCATACTGGATCGGTCGCTTCGGACGGCTCTGTTGCTTGGCGCTCGGCAGGTTGAAGCTGACGTAGTTGCCGACGGCAAGCTGGGCCGGGGCCGATGCGGCGTTCGGAACCTCGAGGATGCGTATCGAAGCCCGGTCGCGGTACAGCGATTCGACTTTTCCGATGACCCTGATCGGCATTGCCCAGGAGGCCAGGGCGATGGTTGAGAGAAGCAGCGCGACAATGCCGACGCGCATCTGATGTGCGTTTTGATGGGAGCGAAGAGTCATGACCGTCTCCTTGGGTTTCCTGAGTGTCGCTGGATGGTACCACAATCATGCTGGTACGGCAAAGTCATCGTGCCGAATGACGAAAAAATCCGCCCGGCTGTTGAGCCGAGCGGATTTGTCCGGTCGGGGCGACTGGACTCGAACCAGCGACTTCATGGTCCCGAACCATGCGCGCTACCAACTGCGCTACGCCCCGTTGAACGTGCCGGTATCCTAGCACAATTCCTTCCGGACTTCAAGAGGGGAAATGCGAAATGCGGGAATCTTCCGTCGGCAAAGCCTACCCTTACCCTGTCCTGCCGCGATCCGATCACATCTTCTTTCACAAAACGGATATGCGATGGTCTGAAAAAGCGGGCCGGAATCGATGCAAATTGTCACGGGTAGTGTTACCATGAGAAATCATGAGTCCAGAGCCACGGGCCGTTCCGGCCACACCGGTATCGCCGGCGGAAAAGATCACGGCTACATTCACACTCGGTATCGGCAGCAATTTTTCGACGATGGCCGGTGTACTGGCCGCATGGATTTTCCTGACCCGCACCGGGTGGGTCGATGGGTTCTGGCGGCAGCTGTTTCACGCCTTCCTGCTCGCGCCGGTTTTTCTGGGAGACGCGATGAACGCCTACGTTCTCGGCCGAATCAATCTCGATACCCGGCGCGGCTGGGACGACGTCCAGATCACCGATGAAGGACGGCAGGCGCTTTCCCGGCTGCATTATGCCTGGCTGTATTCAGGGATCAGGAAATTATACTTTTGAGAACAGGACGGTGGACGACTTCAGCAGCATAGATCTGGCGGGAATCGGTGATGTCTATCTCGTCCAGGGGGAGAAGCATTTGAAAATTGAGGCAGAGGATAATATCATTCAAGATATGAAAACCGATGTTTCTGGCGGAAAGCTCACCATATATCAAAGGGCGAACTGCATAGACCCCCACGAGCCCATCAAGATCTTCGCCTCCACCCCAGGGCTGGAGAGCATAAGCATCAGCGGCTCTGGGAGAATCATCAGCCAGTCCCCTATAGAATCTGATGCTCTCAGCCTTGGCATGAGCGGCTCGGGAAGCATGGAACTGAACATCCTCTGCCAGGATCTTCGGGCGACAATATCGGGCTCGGGCGATGCCCTCTTGAAGGGCGTGGCAAAAGACAGTGAAATTATGATCAGCGGCTCGGGAGCGATGCACGGCTATGATCTTATGACAGACCGGTCTGATGTAACCATCAGCGGCTC
>MWAR01000314.1 GCA_002068715.1 bacterium ADurb.Bin374 | reverse complement strand
GCTCGCCGAGCTCCTCGGCATACTGAACGGCCATGATCTCGAATACCGATGCCTTGCTTGTCCGATTCGACGAGGAGAGCATGCCGAGCATCGGCGCCGCCGCGAGCCCGATGACGACGCAGGCGACGAGCACCTCTACGAGGGAAAACGCGGCGCGTCGCATGTCAGTCGTCCCCCGAGATTTCGAGCGAACTGGGCTTGTCTTCAGGCAGGAACTCGCGCGAAGCCGCATACCCTGGCGCGCTCGGGTTGAAACGGGGGTTGTATCTGATCTTTCCCCCGCCCGTGAAGTCGGTCATAGTCGTCCTCGTCGAGCTGTCATCAGGATACAGGCCAATCTCCCAGACCGCGAGGCCTCCGAAGATGTCCATGCGGCGCTGGCCGTTCGAGCTTCCGCACAGCAGTTTCCCCCCTCCCCGGCCTCCTCCCGGTCCCTTCCGCTGCGCCAGCAGATAAGCATGGACCGGCTTGTCTGTGTCGAGAATGATGTTCCCGCCCAGAGCGGCGAGGGACAACAGTTTTTCGGGAGCGTCTCCGGCCATCGGAGCAACGATGGTGGTGCCGATCGACAGGTCGCCGCGATCGATGATGATCATCATATTCTGGTTCAGCCATATCCCGGGCACACCGGCTGTCGGGACAGCGAGGGGCTGCCCGGGGGCATTGCGACGACGGATGTAGAAAACGCCTTTCCGCCGCGGCTTCCACCAGCCGGCATGAGCGGCATCCTCGGAGGCGGTTATCTTGGCGAAAAGGGTATTGGCGAACAACTGGTTTTCCTCGGTCTGGTTCGCACAGCCTGAAAGATCGACGATATGGGAAACGCGCCCCGGCAGGTTGTCCTTCGTCATCGCCAGGTCGACCAGATTTCCCTGGAAGAACAGATCGTCAGACGAGTTGCCTTCACGGAACCTGATCTCGAACGAGGTTTCCCAGGGATGGAGCCCCGGCGGGAGCGTGCCGCCCATATCCGCCGCGCCCGGCACGAGGCTTCGCTGAACGACGCCGGCGAGCGCCGCGCTTCCTGAGAGGAAGCTCGGATAGTTAGATGTATAGTTCATGAAATCGAACAGGGCGTTGAACGCGACACCAGCAGACGTCGCTCCCGGAACGAACGCGGCCGGCGAAACGCGGGACAGGTTCGCGAGGCCCTCCTTGCCCGCCGGATCGCCTGGCGCGGCCTTGAACACGTCCTGATAGGCCGGCACGGCCGGGGCCACGGCGTCAGGCGCGTTCACCTGGGCGGTCTTGTCGTAGACGAGAGAAGCATCGGGACTCGTTTCGAGCTTTCGCTTGATGCATACCGACCAGTATGCCGGATCGGCTGATGACAGCGAGGGTTCTTTCAGCATGAAGAACTTGAGAAAACCAGCCAGCACGGGACCCACCATAAGGGTACGGGAAGGTTCGTCATTCTCTCCGAACGGCAGCAGCCACGAGGCCGCCGAGTCACCAGGGTTCGGGAGAGACCAGAACCCTTTCGCCGCGACCGGTGCGGGGGTGATCACGCCGGGAGTGTTTTCCTCGGCCGTGAAGAAGCCCTGGTAGATTCCGTGTATAGCGACAGGTATTCCGATGGTCGTCGGGATCGCGAAAGCGGCGGGATCGACGATATTCTCGGGCGGCAGGACGAGCTTTCCCGCGGCGTTGACGATCGCTTTCGAGAACATGAAGTTGCCGCCGGCGGCGTTGGCGTATCCGGAAGGAATACGCAGGAGCACCTGCCCGGGAAGGGATGTGTCATGGCTCGGACCGAGGAAAATCCAGCCCCGGTTTTGGAGGTCGGCATTCGTCGCCGGCGAGCCGGCCGAGATCGAGTCGGTCCCGTTGATGATCTTCAGGGGTGCGTTGAGATGGATTCCCGAGGGCGGGAAGGGGTGGGTGTAGCCCGGGTCGACCTTGCCGTTATAGACGACGCCGAGGCCGTTATACGAAGTATACGATGGCGTATACGGCACGAACAGCGTGAAGCGGGCGAAGGGACCTGGCACCATGCTGACGATCCGGAACTGGCGCCTGACCCTGGCTTTTCGCGCGAGGCCCTGATATTCGACGGCGCAGGTGATGTTCAGATACCCCGTCTTCTCGACCGGATCGCGGCCGTCCTGCATCTGTTGGGGCGTGGTGTCGGGATTGATCTGCGCCATGTCGTCGAAGGAGACTTCCATGCGCCTGCAGATCGGTCGCGGCTCGAGTTCGTCGATCGCCTGTAGATACGCGTGGTAGTCCGCGGTCACCTTCGCCAGCAGCCCGGTCGGATCGGGTGCGACGAACGGGGCCGTGTCGGCAGTGTTTTTCAGGGAAGCGGCAGCATTGTCGATGAACGTGTCCCCGGCCGCCTGGATCTGCTCCGCGAGGAGGTTCGCGCCGGCCAGGGCCAGCATACCGGCCACTTCGCCGATCTTTTCGTGATGGGCGCGGATGTTCTGCCGCCGCACCATGGTGTTGTAGCTGAACAGGAAGATCGCCAGCACCATCGCGGAAAGAATGACCACGCCGAGGACGAAGCCTCTTCTCGCGTCTCTCAGACCTGTAACCATATCTCCCACAAGCATGGCACGGCCGGAGAGGAGTGGCAATACCTTTTTTACAAGAAATCGGGCCGGAAAGCTAAACCGCCTCCCGGCCCGACAGGGCTTCGCCGTATCAGCTTTACGGTTTCGAACCGGCGAAGGGCTTGAGAATCCACTGGCGGCCCACGGAGAAGAGGAACGCCCCGAGGCCGAGGAAGATCAGGGTCGGAAACAGGTCGGATGTCGCCAGGGCGCCGACCTTCTCATGCATGTCGAGTGCCTTCGACACATCCTCGCTTGCACCCAGGAAGGCGATGAAGATGCCGGCGATGGCGCCGCCGGCGATCAGTCCCGACGAGAGGAGCATACCGGGGCTCGATTCGGTCTCGGCGATCGACTGGCTTTTCGCCGTTCGGTCGACGAGCCACC
>MWAR01000313.1 GCA_002068715.1 bacterium ADurb.Bin374 | reverse complement strand
TCGGCTTCACACGGCCCCGGATGCAGTGCGTCGGCGGCCCCGGCAGCCATGGCCCAACGTGAAGCTTCAAGGCGGCCGAGACCGTTCGCATGCGCCCAGATAAGGCCGGCCATCGCGGCATCCCCCGAGCCGACGGCGCTCACTTCCCTGATCGTGGGCGGCTGAAGTTTCCAGAGATGCGGAGGGTCCCATGCAAGAGCCGCCCGCGGGCCGTCCGTTATCAGGGCTCCCCAGATGCCTGCGTCGGCAAGCCGCCTGAAAAAGAGATCCGATCGGGTTTCATCGAACGGGTCGAGTCCGAACGTTTCGCGGGCCTCGTCGCGATTGTGCTTCAGGAAAAAGCCGCCGACCGCGAGAGCCGCGCGGAGAGGCTCACCGCGTGCGTCGAGAAAAATGTCGCACCGGTATGCGCGGCACCGTTCGATCACCCGGCGATAAAAATCCCGGTTGTTCTTTCCGGGAATCGTGCCGGAAAGTGAGACGAACCTCGTTCGTGGAAGTTCCCGCTCGAGCATCTCGAGGAACTCGACGAGTTCGGATTCGAGCAGTTCCTCGCCGTCTTCGATCCACCAGGTCTGGTCGGGTGGGTTCTCGACAACCATGTTGATGCCGACACGGGTTTCGGCTTCCGTCGGGATGAACAGCGCCGACACACCCTGGTCTTTCAGCTTCTGGCGTATCTTCTCGCCGTTCGGGCCTCCGGCGAAGCCCATGGCAAGGGCCGGCCGGCCGAGGGTCTTGAGCATTCTGGCGACGTTGATCCCCTTTCCGCCGACCGTCCAGTCGATGAAGCGGGTTCGGTGGCCGCCCTGCGACGGGGGAGCCGGTGAGTGAATGATGTAGTCGAGAAGCGGATTCGGGGTGACGGTAAGGATCATGAAGGGCTCCGGGCCTCGGGAGTTGCCGAGTTCCGCGAAACAAAACCAACCGCTTGTTTCCGTCTGCGCGTTCCGTTCGTATCGCGCCAGTCGAAGCACGAGGGGCTCTCACCCTTCGACGAGTTCAGGACGAACGGTCGGGTTTCATTCCGCAGGACTCAATATTGCATCGGTGTGTATTCTACAGTAGACTTCCCCGCATGCACAACGCCGCCATCATTCTCGTGTTTCACGGCTCCCGCAACCCGCAGTCGCAGGCCGAAGCGGCGGCATTCGTCGAGGCACTCCGTTCGTCGCTTCCAGGGCGTCACGTGTCGCACGGGTTTCTCCGCGAGTGCGCTCCGGGCATCCGCGACTCCATCGTCGAAGCCGTCCGCTCAGGAGCGCCCGAGATCCGGCTGGTCCCTATTTTCGCCCTGACCGGAAATCATATAGCTGTCGATATACCTGAAATCCTGCGCGAGGCCGAATCGGCGCATCCCGGCAGGAGATTCTCGCTCGATCCCGTTCTCGTGCGGGCCCCCGGCTTTCTGGACTACCTGAAAAACTCCATTCTCGAGGCATGACCATGGAATCCACCGCCGACACTCTGCATCACCGCCGCGCCCATCTCAAAAAGGCGATCCTGTATCACATCCTGCTGGCGCTGTTCCTGTTCGCGGGCGCCATCTTCGGGTTCCTGAACGGCTGGAACTCATCGAAAGCCGAAATCCTGATCGCGCCGACCTTTCACGGCGTGACCGACTCCCCCACCCGCCCCTGGGAAATCACCTGGAACAGCCTTTCCGACTGGATCACCAGACTTTCGCACCACGGCTACACGCCCCTCGATCCGGCCAGCTTCCCGGCCTGGTTGAGCGGTGGGATCAGCGGCGGCAGGCGGTATCTCCTCACCTTCGACGACGGCCTCGTCACGTCGGCCGACGCGATTCGAAGACTGAGGAAGGAGCGCGATATCCCTTCCGTTCTGTTCGTCACCACCGAACTGATCGGCCAACCGGGCTATCTCACATGGGATGCGTTGAAGACCCTAGCTTCGGAAACGGGATGTCTGATCGGTCTTCATGGCCTTCGCCACGTCGAGCCGCCAAAGATTCTCAAGGAAGGCGGCGACCTGCTCGCCGAGACCCTGAAAGCGAAGCGGGATCTCGAAACGCATCTCGGCACGGAAGTGTTCTGGTATGCGTACCCCTTTGGCGAATACGACATTGCCTCGAGAAACGCCATCGCTTCCGCCGGCCTGAAATTCGGCTTCACGATCGACGGCGACGATATCAAGCGCGCCGCCGATCCCCTCATCTATCCGCGCGTCATGTATCTGAAAGGCGTCGAAACCGCCGGCGGCCCCTCGATCGCCGACTGGACGCCACCCAAAGGCGCCACCACCGGCAGCCTTCATATAACATTGGCTATTTTTATCGCCCTGATGGGTCTCAGAAGCGTGATGCGGCTTGTGATGCTGCGACGAGCGCTGGCGGGGATGCCGGTTCTCAAGTAAGGGAAACTTGCATACAGGCGCGCACGGCGGTGCGCGTCCAAAAGAAGGGGTAAAGGCAGGGCGACCTGTAAGCCGGGTTCTGTACCCTTGCGGGCGTCGACCATCTATCTGGGATGACGGTTACCCGCCACCTCAAGCGGCCAACCCGGGGTCAGACGGGGCAGGCAACCCCTTCCCCTGTTAGGCCTTGCTCCGGACGGGGTTTTCCAGGCATCGCCGTCACCGGCGACCCGGTGCGCTCTTACCGCACCTTTTCAACCTTGCCTGATCCCGTTGCCGGGCCATCGGCGGTATGTTTTCTGTTGCACTTTCCGTCCCCCCGCGATTCCTCGCGGGAAGCCTGGGCGTTACCCAGCGTCCTGCCGTGCGGAGCCCGGACTTTCCTCATCCCGTCGGAGACGGGACGCGGTCGACCGGTCGTCCTGCCGGTTCCGATCATACCTCATTCGGCCGGGGAATGTCTATCGTCGGATGAAAGATCGCCGGGAAGTTTTGACGACCCGCTGTTGATGCGAATGTTGCGGCGGGTGCCGAGGAGCCAGAGCCAGAAACCGGCGCTGCCGGCGGGGTAGATCGGTTCTTTCTTGCGTCGGGTGAAGCCGCACCGCTCGCACGAATAGAGGCGGCGGCGCAGGCCGAGCGTATTGTGGCCGGGTTCCTTCAGGATTTCGAACGCGATGCTCAGGGAGCCATTGCAGCGGGGGCAGCGCTCGACGAAAAACACCATGTAGCACAGGAACGCGCCGACAAAGACGGCAAGCAGGATTTCCTTGGAGGCCCAGAGGAAGCCGAACAGGTCGAACGAGCCCGTCTGGGGCGGAAGGTTCTGGTTCTCGCGCTTCAGCTCGTCGACCAGCATCTTCTTGATCGTCAGGATGCCCTCGAGGAAGCCACGCCCGTCGTCGTTCTCGGCGTTGCTGGGCAGGATCACCTGGTTCAGGATCTTCTCGCCCATCTCGC
>MWAR01000312.1 GCA_002068715.1 bacterium ADurb.Bin374 | reverse complement strand
GGGGGGGTGAAGTCATTTGGTTGGATTCTGATGCCGTTCGTTTTGCTGCCAGGGGTATGGGTGCTGATTAGACGCAACGGATGGCAGACAGGACTGACGATCTCGATCCTGACTGCCTTGCTGACCCTCTCCTGGAACCTGGCTCACTACGCTTACGTCTGGTCCCAAGTCGGGAACATACACGGGCCCTCCCACTTGCTGGCCACGATTCAGGATCCACATCCATTCAGTTTCCAATATACATATACAAATATATGGCGCCTTCTCTATCGGGTGATCGATCTGCCATTACCCCTGTCGGAGGAAACCGCCCGCTCCCTGTTCGAACCACTCTTCCGAACTGTCGGAGCCGACCCGAACACTCCAGCAATGATGAAATTCTCATGGGCGCGGCGGGCGTATTTCACCACCACCGGGGCGCTGTTCCTGGTGATTCCCGCAGCCTGGCTGATCGCTGTCTCCGGAGGACTTCGGCGACTGGGGTCAAAAGTCGACTGGTATGGGCTGTTCATCGCTCTGATCCTCCTGTTTCCCATGGTCGGGTTGGTAAGATGGCAGTGGGTTTTCCACGATGGAGGCTCGGCACGTTTCTTCATTCTTCCATTAATAATTCTCGTAGCAGAAGGGTGTCGCTTGGCGCCGATGTCCGGTTTTCCCGGGAGATTGGCTTGGGTTCTTACCGGCTTCGTCATTGTATCAGGATTAACGGTGGTAGCCGGGCATTGCACGGTGTGGTGGAAGATGGCTACCCTGCAGACTCAGCTGCCTGTCGTGCAGGAAGCGCAGAAGGTGCTTGACGAGACCATTCAGGCGCGGGATTTCCTGCCTCCCGGTTCAACAATCGGGCTGGTTAACTGGGGATACACATTGTATTTCTACCATCCACTGTCTCGCCGCATGCGCGTTCGCGAATACGATGCCCGGAGCCGGCTGAGCGACCCGCCGACTTTTCGCGGGCAACTGGCTTCGGACGGTGTCGAGTGGCTGGTGGTCCAGCGCAGCTTCCTGGAATCTGACACGGGCAGCACGGATGCTCGAATGGAACCGAGGCGCCAGGATTTCGCGAGCACCACCTTCGCCGGCCTGACGCCTGCCTTCCAGAACCCTTCCTACGTCATCTACCCCATCGCGTCCGAAAGCTTGCCTGGAGCTGGCCGGTAGAATCATTGCTCCCGTCCGGGATGGTCTTTTCATTGGCTGGTCTGGGAGCATTGGCTACTATTTCCCGGTTTAAAGGGTATCAGGAGATGATATGAAGACATACGAGATATCCCCAGATCTGTGTTGTATTCCACGAAAAGAATCAAGGAAAGTCGGGGGCAATCAAAACAGGGATCAACTACGCCGATGGTGAGGTGATCGTATTCCAGGATGCAGACTTGGAATACGATCCGGAGGAATTTTCGCGACTGATCAGGCCTATCTGCATGGGAGATGCTGACGTGGTGTTCGGTTTGCGATTTCTTGTGGCTGATCACCGAAGGGTCCTGTATTTTTGGCACTCGACAATGAACTGGTTCCTGACCAATCTTTCGAACATGCTCACCGATCTGACGCTCACGGATATGGAGACCTGCTATAAAATGTTTCGAGCGCCGCTGCTCAAGAGTATTCCCATCAGTTCCACGGGGTTCGGCCTGGAGCCGGAACTGACAGCCAAGGTGGCGAAGCGAAACTTCCGAATTTACGAGGTGCCCATCTCCTACCGTGGCCGAACCTACGACGAAGGAAAGAAGATCACATGGAGGGACGGGATGTGGGCTCTCTGCTACATCCTCAAATATTGGCTCATTGACGACTGCTACAAAAATTCCGACGGAAATGTCCTGCACCAGATCAGCTTGGCTCCACGGTTCAATCGGTGGATGGCCGATGTCATCCGGCCGTTTCTCGGCAGACGGATACTGGAGATCGGCGCCGGCATTGGCAATATGACCGGTCGATTCCTCCCTCGAGACGAGTATATTGCCAGCGAACTGGAGCCGCATTATCTGGAGACCTTATATTCGCGGTTCGGATACATGGAACAGGCACGAGTCATGAAACTCGATCTGAATGAACCTAAAGATTTTGTTGCCCTGTCCGGAACCCAGGATACCGTGATCTGTCTGAATGTTCTGGAGCACATTGAAAACGATGTGGCAGCCTTGCGTCGTATGTGGGATACCCTCGTTCCCGGTGGAAAGCTGATTCTTCTGGTACCGCAAGGACCGCAGATCTTCGGCACTCTCGACGAGGTGGTAAAACATTTCCGCCGTTATACTCGGGACGACCTCAGGGAAAAACTAGGTCTCACCGGTTTCGTGGTCGAAGAGTTGTTCGATTTCAATAAACCCGGCGTCCTGGGCTGGATACTCAATGGCAAGATTCTGAAGACGATCGCCATCGGAAAGTTGCCCATGAAGATCTACGACCACTTGGTCTGGTTATTCCGGCGGATTGATCACTTCCTTCCGTGGAATGGCCTTTCCTTGATCGCTGTGGCCAGGAAGGAAGAAATGCCTGCTGCCTGAAATTCGACTCTCTCCGCTTTTGGCCGATTTTTTTCTCCTATTTTTGATTATCCCAGTGCATTCGAGACGAGATTGGGAGCAAGGGGCTCGATGAATCAAGCAGGCTGACGATTTCCCGCTCTTGGGATGCCAGCGGTCAGAGGATCGACCGAAACCCGCATGCGATGAAAGCAAGGGAAACGATACTTGTGCCTTCGAGTCAGCCTGATTTGCCTTGGGTTGAAAAACGATTCAAAATACTTCTGACGATGGTTCTCTCGAGTTCAAATAGTATTTAAAATATGGAACTCCCGGCCGAATGGTCGGGAGTTTCCCGTCTGAAGCCGGCGAAAAATGGACGAAACGAGTTGCGTGATTCAGGGGTTTGATTGACAATTCACCGGTGGTTACGTATCTTGTCGCCTCCGGAATGTTCCAGGACGTTCGCGACGTCAGGTGTGAGGAGAAAACGGGTGATGTATCGACAAAAATATATGAAACGAATGTTCCGGGATGTTGTTTGCCTATTCATCCTCCTTGCGGCCGGGCAGACGCTCAGAGCGCTCGACCTTGCGGGGCTCCTCGGAGATGCTTCGCGCCGGAACCTCGGCCTTCGCATTTCCCGCCTGGCGGCTGAAGAGCAGGCGTTCGATGAGAAACACGCCGACAATCTCCTGGTTCCGAATTTCACCGGGCGGATCACGCATCAGAGGCAGGTATACGTCGACTCGACCCCCAGCGCGTTTTTCGGAGCCCAGTATCACGCGAACCTGATGTCGCTCCAGGCGGCCCAGGCATACCCCGGCCTCGGAAAAATGCCTGCCATCCAGAAGGAGATCGCCGAACTGCGGACCCGGCTTCGGCGCATCGATGTCGAACGGGCCGCATCCATGCTCCGCGGCAGGATCGTGACGCTATTCTTCGATCTGCTCGAGGAGCAACAACTTGCGCAGGTCGACGAGATAAACCTTTTCCTGCTCGGCAAGCTGCTCGAGGTCGCGCGTATCAACCAGGAGGTCGGTCTCGCCCTTCCGAACGACATTCTGCGTATCGAAACCCAGCGGGCGAACATCGGCTCGTCGCTGACCAGCCGGAAGGCGCAGCAGGAGCGATATAGGCTCGAACTGGCCTATCTGCTGGACTGTCCTCCCGGCTCGCTCACGGTCGACCTGCCGCCCAGTATCGTCTTCCCGCTCGCGAGCCCATCGCTGTCGCTGTTCGAACAGGCGATGATGACCTCAGACCCCGATCTCGAGCTGGCGCGGCGCGATGCCGACCTGTATCGTCGCCTCAGATCGGCTGCCGGCCTCGCTGAGAAGCCAACGATATCCGTCGGCGGAGCATACAATTTCACGAACTCCAGCGTCGGAACGGTCAACATCGCCCGCGAATACTCGGTACAGGTGGCGGTCGATTTCCCCGTGTTCGACAGCGGAGACCTGAAGAACGAGTCAAGACGAGCGGCGAAGGCCGTCGACCGGGCTGATCTCGCCCTTGCCGACATCACAGGAGCAAAGCAGACCGCTTTGCTGCAGGCGATGACCGAATACGGCGAGATGGCCCCGAAGCTCGATTTTGCCATGAAAGCCCTCGAACAGAGCCGGGAGAACATGCGAATGGTCATGACCCGGTATCAGCTCGGTGATGCCACGATCGTTGAACTGATCGATGCGCAGATCACCATGAGCGAAGCCGCCCAAAACTCGGTCCGAATCCATCGGGACGAGCGGGTCAGGCTCGCGGCGCTGTACGAGCTTTCGCATGAGCTCGACCTCCAGAAGGGGCTCGACCGGGGGGCTTGGGCCGGCCGGATTCTCGAACTTCCTGAGGGAATCGACCTTGACGATGCCGCTTCCGCTCTTCCGACGCCCGACACGGGACGAAGAGGGGAGGCATTCCGGAGCGCCCTCGAACGCGCCTGGACGGGAATCCGCTTCGATGAAGGTTTTCCTGGCGTGATTCGCGGCCTGAACGACCTTGTCTCGTTGCTTGAACGGCACGACGGCACTTCGCGTATGGAGTAAACGATGAATACTAAATATATAATTATATCTATACTATTTCTGGGACTCCTTCCGGCGCATGCGCAGATGCCGGTGACGGTCGCGACCAGCCTGGTGAATACCGGCTCCATTACCGAAAGCATCACGTTCTCCGGCCAGGTGAAACCATTCGAGGAGTCGTGGGTGACCCCGGACGTCACGGGGCGGGTCGCGAAGATCCTTGCCGAGAACGGCCAGGCAGTCAAGGCAGGCGTCCCGGTCATCCTGCTCGATGCCGAGCGTCTTTCCCTCGCTGTCCGCATGTCCGAGGCCGGCCTGAAGCGGGCCGAAGCCGAACTGAAGGAAAAGAAGAAAGACTTCGATCGCCGATCCATCCTGATGAAAAAAAAGGTGCTCAATGAAAAGGCGTTCGACGAGGCCGAGGCCGAGGCGTCGAAGGCGGAGATCGCGGTCCAGAGCCAAAAGTCGGCGCTCGATCTCGACCGGCTCAACCTCGAGCGGGCGACGATTCGGGCCCCTATCGGCGGCTTTTTCACGAGCCGCAACGTGTTTCTCAACCAGAGCGTCACGCCGGGCATGGTCCTGGGCAAGGTCGTGGACATCGGCCGGGTCTATATCGATGCCCGCATTCCCGAGAACCAGATCAACAAAATCGCGATCGGGCAGAAGGCGGCCGTGAACTCGAGCCATGCCGGCACGGTCGCGTTCGTCGATCTCTACGGCGACGAGTCGCGCTCGTTTCTCGTCCGCATCCTCGTTGACAATGCTGATTTGAAGCTGAAGCCGAATATGTTTATCACCGGAAACATCGTGCTGAAGGAATTCCCGGAAGTGCCGCTGATTCCGATCACGGCCTTGAGCGGGCCTACGGATGCCCCGGTCGTCTATACCATCGAGGGGAACAGGGCCCGCAGGGTTCCCGTGACCGTGCTCGCCCGTGACAAGGAACGATGCGCCGTCCGCGAGATCCGGTCGGGCGATACGATCGTGACGGTCGGTGCCGACAACCTGTCCGATGGAGCTGAAATCAAGATATCAGCCGGCCCCGAAGCCGCAGAACCCGTCGTTGGCCCGGCGCCGACGGCTGGCCGCTGACAGAAACGGGGGCCCGTCATGGATCTGCCGCGAATCTCGGTTGAGCGCCCGATCACGGTTAGCATGGTCATGGTCTGCGCCATGCTTCTCGGCTTGGGGGCGCTCTACGGCCTCAGCGTCGATCTGTTCCCGAACATCGATTTCCCGCTCGCCTT
>MWAR01000311.1 GCA_002068715.1 bacterium ADurb.Bin374 | reverse complement strand
GACAAAATGCGAACTGGCGCCGATCGCGCGAACCCGACCGGCGCGTTTGGCCGCCAGAAGTGCCTTCAGCGCCCCTTCCCGCTCTCGGAAATCGTTTTCATCGCGGACAGCGTGCATGAGAAACACATCGACGGAAGCGAGGCCGAGGGTGTTCAACGCCTCTTCAATCGCGGCAGCCATCGCCTCTTCGGTCTTTGCCGCGGACTTGGTCGCAACCACCGGCCGCTCCCCATTCCAGCGCCGCAGAGCCGAAGCGACCTGCGGATACGAGCCGTACATCTGCGCCGTGTCGATGAACCGAACTCCCGCTTCCAAGGTTTTCAGCAGGAGATCGCCGCCGGCCTCGATATCGAGCCCGCGCTGCATCGGACTCATGGTGAGCGTTCCGAATCCCAGTCTGGTCACCTCGATTCCCGATGTTCCCAGTTTCCGCCGCTCGAGCATGCCGCACCTCCGCCGTAAGATTGTCATGAAGATATCACACAATGTTCTGTTCTCGCCGGGACGGGATTGAAACCCGCCCACACACCGACGAGTGGTTTCTTCGGGCGGATTCGTTGCGGGGGGTGCAAGGCCGTGGTACAGTGAGATGACACCTGATGCGGCGGGAGGGGCGATATGTCGATCGAACGGTTCGAGAGTGCTCTGCGGTGTGACGTCAAGGCGGCCTGCGGCTGTACCGAGCCCGTCACCATTGCGCTTGCGGCGTGTCATGCGGCGCGTCAGGCGGGGGGAACGGTCCGGAAGATCAGGCTGAACGTCTCCACGAACCTGTTCAAGAACGCGATGGAAGTGGGCATTCCCGGCACGGGCGGCGCGCACGGCATCCCGCTCGCTGCGGCGCTGGGCGTTCATGCCCCACATGCGACAACGGACCTTCGGCTGCTGTCGAACATCGACGCCGCGTGGCTGGATAAAGCCAGCCGTATGGTCGCAGCCGGGGCGATACAGCTCCATATCGACCAGGAACAGGCCGGCCTTCGGATCGAGGCGGCCGCCGAGAGCGATCTGGGCACGGGCCGGGCGATCATCGCCGACAGCCATGAGAATCTGACGTTTCTGGAAAAAAACGGTCTTGTCGTCCACAAGTCCGACCCAAAACCCGGCTCGGCCTCGAGCGAGGTCATCGAGCGCCGGCGCGCGATCGCCGAAATGCCATTCGTTGCGTTATATAATTCGCTCCCGCTGCTCGGTCGAGACACTAGGGATTTTCTGTTCGAAGGTGTCGCGATGAATCGGAAGGTCGCCGAAGCCGGGCTTCAGGGCGAAGGAAGTCTCAACATCGGCCAGGCGTATCGGAAGCTTCTCGAGAACGGCTGGATGGGAAACGACCTGATCAACCGGGCGAAACTCCTCACCTCCGCCGCGGTCGACGCACGCATGTCCGGCTGCAATTTGCCGGTCATGACCTCGGCCGGCTCGGGCAACCAGGGCCTCACGGTGACGCTCCCGCTCTCGATCCTGGCCGAGCAGCTCCGCAGCACGCAGGACCAGCTCGCCGAGGCGCTGGCCATCGCCCATGCGGTCACCTCGATCCTGAAGTATCACACCGGCACCCTCTCGGCCATGTGCGGTTGCGTCGTCTGCGCCGGCAGCGGGCTGACGGCGGGCGCCGCCCATCTGCTGGGCGGAGGTCTGGACACGATCGGGGCGGCGGTTAACAATATGGTGGCAAGTATAACTGGCATTATTTGCGACGGCGCCAAGGTCGGCTGTGCGGTGAAACTCGTCTGCGCCGTCGACGCCGCCTTCCAGGGCGCGTTCATGGCGATGGAGGGACTGCGGCTGCCCCTAAGCAACGGCGTCATCGGCAACACGATCGAGGAGAGCCTGAAAAACATCGGCCGCATCGCCGCGCCGGGGATGCTCGAAACCGACGAACAGATCCTCGCGATCATGGTCGGCAAGCCCTCCTGACACATTTCATGTCGGAAGGCCGGGGAGTGGTCTCGTGACACAATTGTTCGAAATTCAGCGTGTTTCGAAGCTCGTCGGCGAGGTTAAACTGCCGGGCGACAAGTCCATTTCACACCGGACACTCCTTCTCGGAGCGCTTGCGGACGGTCCTTGCCACGTCAGGCATCTCGGCCGCGGTTGGGACATCGCGGCGACGGTGGGGGCCCTTCGCTCCTTCGGCGTCGAGATCACGTATTACGGCGAATCCGAAGCGACGATACACGGCCCCGGCGGCGCGGCAAGATTTCGCGAGCCGCCGCGCATCCTCAACTGTCTCAATTCCGGAACCACCACCCGGCTTCTTGCCGGCGTCCTGGCCGGAGCCCCGGTTTTTGCCGTTCTGACAGGCGACGAGTCGCTGCGAGGCAGGCCGATGCGACGCATCGTCGAGCCTCTGCGCGAGATGGGCGCCTCGATCGACGGTCGCGACGACGGCTCGTGCCTGCCGCTTTCGATCCGGGGACGTGAACCGCTCGACCCCATCGACTGGACGCTGGAGGTCGCCTCGGCGCAGGTCAAATCGGCGATTCTGCTCGCCGGCCTGTCGGCCGACGGCGAGACGACAGTGCGCGAACCGTTTCTTACACGGGATCATACGGAACGCTTGCTTCGCCTGATGGACGTCCCGATTCGGACCGAAGGGCTCGAACATACTATATCTGGCGGCATTATACCTCACGCTTTCGACGTGACGGTTCCCGGCGATCCGAGCAGTGCTGCGTTCATCGCGGTCGCGGCGGCGTGTCTGCCCGGCAGCCTCGTCACATTCCGCGATCTTTCCCTGAACCCGGGACGCACGGCATATCTCGAGATTCTTCGGCGCATGGGCGGCAACGTCGGCATCTCACCCTCACCGAACGAAGACTGGGAGCCACGCGGTGACGTCACGATCGGCGGAGCGGGGCTCCACGGGGTCACGATCGAGCCGGCCGAGGTGCCGGGCCTGATCGACGAACTTCCCGTACTCGCCGTGGCCATGTCGGTCGCGGAGGGCATTTCGGAAGTCCGGGGAGCGGTCGAACTCCGTCGCAAGGAGTGCGATCGGATCCAGTGCATGATCCGGGAGCTGCGAGCGTTCGGCGTAGACGCCGTGGAGCTCGACGACGGGTTCCGGATCACGGGCGGATGCCGCCTGCGGGCCCCGGCCGTCAGCGAGTCGCATGGCGATCATCGGCTGGCGATGAGCCTGGCGGTTGCCGGGCTCATTGCCGACGGCGTCACACGACTTCGCGGGACCGAGCATATCGACATCTCGTTTCCCGGATTCGAACGGCTGTTGAGAAGCCTCGCGCGCTGACCCGGCCGGGGTCGTC
>MWAR01000310.1 GCA_002068715.1 bacterium ADurb.Bin374 | reverse complement strand
TTCACCTACGGCGACTACCGTTCCTGGTCCGAAGAGGACCGGTGGGAGCTGATCGACGGCGTGGCCTACGACATGACGCCGGCCCCGGCCCGGATTCACGCCGATCTGTCGATGGCCCTCCTGAAGCAACTGCTCGCGTATTTCGAGGGGAAGCCCTGTAAGGTATATTATGCCCCGTTCGACGTACGGCTCCCGGAAGGTAACGAGCCCGATGACGAGATCGAGACAGTCGTTCAGCCGGATCTACTCGTGGTCTGCGACGACAAAAAGCTCGACGACAAGGGATGCCGGGGCGCGCCCGACCTGGTCATCGAAATACTTTCCCCGGCGACGGCGTCGAAAGACTGCATTCTAAAGCGTGCGTTATACGAAAAACACGGTGTGCGCGAGTTCTGGCTGGTCGACCCGGCCAACCGCGTGGCAACCGTCTATTCCCTCGGGGCCGACAGGTTGTTTGGCAAGCCGGCGATCTACTCCGACGAAGACACGGTGCAGGCGGGCCTGTTCCCTGACCTGAACGTCGATTTCAGCAAAGTCTTCCCCGCCCAGCCGAAAACCGTCCGCGAACGCCCCGCCAGATACCTCTAGGCCAGGTTTCCACGAATATAATAAGAACGTTTCACCACAGAGCCACAGAGGCACAGAGATACAACGTTTTGAAGAATATTTCTTTCTCTGTGTCTCGGTGTTAATGCTGGTTTGAAACTATTTTTCAGCTTTCGTGCCAGATGAGGTCGATGGCGATCGTGGCGGCGAGGACGAGCGGGGCTTTCGCGAGGTCGCCGGCGATGTCGATGCGATAATCGTCGGCCGTCGTCATCAGCTCGCGGGCGAGGCCGCCCCACAGGTGTTCGATCCGGGCGAGACGGCCGCCCGAGGTGTCCTCGAAGCTGAACGTGCGGCCGAGCAGGTCGCCACGGACGGTCCCGAGAGAGGAGCCGTCGGGGGCGGAGACGTCGAGCCGTGGTTTGACGGCGCAGCCCGCTTCGTTCAGGACGGCGATGGCGGCGCCTTCCGCGTTTTTGACGACGATTTTCGCGTAGGGGCGCCAGCCGGCACCGTTCAGTTCGAGCAGTCGGTTCCCGGAGGCATCCTTCACCTCTACGGTGACGGGAAGCCAGCTTTTGTCAAAAAAAGTTTTTGCTATGGAATTGCCGATGCAGGACCGCTCCTCGGCTTCACCCAACAGCTCCTTCCCGGTTTCGTCGGTGATCCGGTAGGATTCGTGAAGTTCAGCCGCGCCGACGGCCTCGTGAATGCAATACACGCGCTTTTCGAATAATCCGCTCATCTCGTCACTCTCCTTGTGCCCGATTCGTTGATTCAACTTCGAAGAACGATCCGCAGATCACGCAGATCGTGAACCTGAAATGAACTGCCGGTGCAATGATGTGTTTCCGCAGTCACCAGACGGCCAGGGTCGGTGTCGCCTGCCAGCCATCGGGGATCTCTCCGGCCGCCGAGGCGACCTGTTTCATTTCATCCCAGAGTGCCGGATCGACGGCGCCGGCCGGCCCGTTTCCGGAAGAGGCTTTCTCGGCAGCCGCTTTCAACCCGGTTTTCCAGCGGTTTCGGGTCGGTTCGTCCGCCGCGAGCCAGCCGGCCCGCAGAAGGTGCCAGGTCTTGTCGAAGCCGCTCAGGTGCTGCCTGACCTGTTCCGTGTAACCCGGAAAGCCGTCGGCCATCGCCCGCATGAAACCGTCGCGTTCGGCCGGCGGAAGCGTTTCAGGTTTGTCGGGGGATCGAGCGAAACCGAGATACTCGGTGAAGGCTTCCAGGTCCTGGAGGGAGACCGAGTCCGAGCCCTGGGCTGCGATGATCTTCGTCGTTCCGTCGCGAACCTGCATGTAGAGCTGGGCGGCGGGGTCGGCTTCATCGTCGGCGGCGGTGCCTTCGAAGTCTTCGCGCAGGATCTCGCGGACAACCTGGCGCTGGTCGGGATTCATCGAGGTCATCGACGTGACCA
Organism: bacterium ADurb.Bin374; assembly: GCA_002068715.1. The sequence goes on along the minus strand of MWAR01000310.1, from coordinate 1,475 downwards.
GCTTCGAGGCTTCGAGGAATGCCTTCCGGCCCTCGGGGTCCATGTCGGCGCACTCTTTCTTCAGGATTTCGAGGAACAGCTCTTTCTGGCCGGTCGTCAGGCGCGTGCCGAGCGTGTACTCGATCAGTCGCACGTGATCGCGCACGGCCTGGGCGGTGATCGGCGGCTCACCCGGCGAGACCAGTTCGGGAAGGGCGCCGTGGGCCGGCGCCGAGACCAGGGCGACCAGCAGGCCACAGATCGGCAGAGCCTTGCGCAAGGCGAGAAACATGCGGTTTTTCTCCAGGTGCGTGAGTATTGTGGTTCACATTCTAGACCCGCGGCCATTCATTGGCAACATCATCGCTGGAATAGAATATCAGGAATGAGCATGAGAGGGGCACATCGCGAGGCGGGGTCGGATGTGGTATAATCCGACGACACGACAGGGGATTTCCGCTGTCGCGCAGGTCATCGCACCACGGAAACGGGACAACGCAACATGGCGCTGGTACTGGTCAAGGAAATTGCACGCGATCACGGGCTGACGGTCATCGCGGGCCAGGAAGGCCTGGACCGCAAGATCATCTCGTCGGAAGTCCACCGGCCCGGCCTCGAACTGGCGGGCTTTTTCGAGCATTTCGGCTATGAGCGCATCATCGTGCTGGGACGGACCGAGCTAGCCTACCTCGGCGAGCAGGCCCCCGAGACGCGGAAAGTCCGGCTCCGTCAGCTTCTCTTTTTTAATATACCATGTATTATAATAAGTGACGACCTGCTCGTTCTCGACGAGCTGATTGAGCTGTGCAACCAGAAGCAGGTTCCGATCCTGCGCACGGCCGAACGGACCGGCGAGTTCGTGTATCAGCTCTCGCGCTACCTGCACAACCGGTTCGCGCCGCGCAAGAGCGTGCACGGCGTTTTCCTCGAGGTATACGGTGTCGGTATTTTGATCATCGGTCCTTCCGGCATCGGGAAGAGCGAATGTGCGCTCGAGCTGATCAAACGCGGCCACCGGCTGGTCGCCGACGACGCGGTCCAGCTTCTCAAAATCAGCGACACGAAAGTGGTCGGCTCGCCCGACGAGATGATCCGGCACCACATGGAGATCCGGGGCCTCGGCATCATCGACATCCGGTCGCTGTTCGGCATTGCCGCGACGTCCGACGAGAAGACGGTCGAGATGGTCATCAACCTCGAAAAGTGGGACGATCGCAAGGAATACGACCGGCTCGGCATCATGCAGCGCACGACGAAGCTGCTGAAGGTCGAGGTGCCCTGCACCACGATCCCGGTGCGCGAGGGCCGCAACCTGGCCGTCGTGGTCGAAACGGCGGCGATGAACTTCTATCTCAAGCGCATGGGCGTGTTGACAGCCGAAAAGTTCGCGAAGAAGCTCCAGGCCAAGATGACCGGAGACTTCTGATGCGGTTTTCGCTGCGCCGGTGGTTCGGGCCGTCGGTACGGACCCGCCGCTGGGTGATTTTCCTGGCGGG
>MWAR01000309.1 GCA_002068715.1 bacterium ADurb.Bin374 | reverse complement strand
CGACAGCCAGCACCTGGAGGAAGGTGCGACGAGGGTTTCTCCACAGGTTACGCCAGCCGAGCCGCAGTATCATTCATCCCTCCCTGAGCGCCTCGACTGGCCGCAGGAACAGCAGCCGCCAGGCGGGATAACATGCCACAGCCGCGCCGAGCAGCATCATGACGGCGCCGGGCATCAGCACGTTCACAACGTTCAGCACCCCTCGGATGCGGGGAACGAACGTTGTTCCGCCCCAGGAAACGGGAGGCGCGAACCACCCGAGGTCGATGGGAGCCGCCGAGATCCACCACCCCATCAACAGGCCGAGCCCCATTCCCAGGATGCCAGCGAACACGCTCATCATCCCGCCCTCGAGAATGATGAGCAGGGACAGCCGCCAGGGTTTCAGACCGATGGCGCGCAGCATGCCGAATTCGCGAAAACGCTCCAGAAACGACATATACATGGTGCTGAAGGTGATCAGCACGATGCCGAAATAGTAGAACCCCATCGTGAAGATCTGCATGCCGAGCCAGATCGAGAACACCTGGGAAAGCTGCGGCTGAAGCACCTGCCATGGCGACGCGGCCAGGCCGCTCCCCTTGGCGGCTGCAGAAAGTCCGGCGGCGGCATCCCGGGCCGAGAGAGGATCGTCGAGAAAGATGTGGAGCGAGTGCAGGCGACCTTCGAGGCAGAAGATACGCCGCATGGTTTCGAGGCCCGCCAGCGCAAGGGAGCCGTCCCGCATCTGGTCGCCCGTATCGATGATGCCGACTATCCGCAGGATCTCGGTGACCATCGAACCGTCGGCGGCCTGTCCGACAACGATCAGCTCCGAGCCGGGTGACGCCTCCAGGCGCCGTGCCAGGCCTGCACCCAGAACGACATCCATCCCGTCGGCCGCGTCCAGGAATCTGCCCCTCGTCACGCACCGCCCGAGGCGACTGATCCGGGCTTCCGCCCCGGGATCGATGCCGACCAGCTGCCCGGGGTGCGTCCTGGCGTTCCGCTCCGGGCCGCAGCTCAGCAGGGCGAACGCGGAGACACGGCCGCACACGCCGCGGATTCCGGGGCGGTCCCTGAGCCAGGCGGGCGTTCCACCGGCCGCGTCGATGGTGAGGTGCAGTCCGGGCTGTTCGAGCCAACCGGCGCGGGCGATGACGATGTGTCCGGTCATGACCTCGGTGACGTTCTCGATCATGTCCCAGAGCATGCCATCATACATCGCGAGCGTGAAGATCAGCAGCGATGTGGCGAGCACCATGCCACCCATCGTAAGCTGCGTCCGGCGGCGGTTGCGCCACAGGTTCCGCCAGGCGAGGCGAAACAGTATCACGGGGCGCGCCGCAGTCGCTGGATCGTGAAGAGATCCTTTTCGTGGGCGACGTCGAATTTCAGGTCGTCGTAGGTCATGGTGGTCCGTTCATCGGGTTCTTCAACCGGGCAGACCGTGAATTTCATCGGAATCCATCGCCCGTCGAGTTCCTTCAGGTCCGAAAAAACCACCGTTCGCACCAAGGCGTTCTCCTCGTCGAAATACTCGACCCGGACAGGCACTTCCTTTTCGAGATCGGCCTCGTAGCGGATTTTTCCCCAGACGACCGCCGCATCGGGCTTCGGAACGCCGGCAATGACGACGACAGGACCGCTCCGCCGCTCGATTGTCAGGACATACAGCTCTTCGACCTTGCCTTCCTTGACCAGGTCGTCGTTGGTGAGATGGCTTCCCATCCACCTGTCGCCCATCATGCTCGAGGGGATCTTCACGAGCCGGTCGATGCGGGGAAAATAGTTCCAGATATCGTCGGCGACCTTGAGCGTGCCGGTTCCGCGCTCCTTGCGCGGCTCGAGAATGCGGGTCAGAAACCTGTCGCGCCCTTCGGACCAGGCTTCCATCACCAACGTTCTCTGCCAATGCCGCGTTTTGATCTCCATGGTGATCTTCCCATGAGACGAACGGCCCTGATACTGCGTTTCGATGTGCCTGATCAGTGCGACGGGGTCCAGGCCGGACGTGGCATAACCAACGGCATCGGTCGCCGAAGCCGGGCACACAGCCAAGACCAGCCATATGGCAACCAGGATGAGTCCTCTCATATTCGTTCCTCTGACATCCATGTTACCCGAAAACCGATGAGCGGAAAACCGGATGCCCTTTCGAGCGGGAATTGGCATCGGGCATCTCCGACGATCCTTTTCTGATGCTGAATTCAATGGCAAGACTCATGCTGAGGGCGGTTTCGGTCGAAACATCATACTATGGGTAACAAACCTCTTCGAATCATGCTGATGGCGCTTTGCTTTTCGGCATGCGTTATAACCGCCCTCGCGGCGCCCGAGGCGACGCTCAGAATCGGGATCGAAGCCGGTGTTCCGACGGTGAAGATTCACCTGCCGGCCGGCGGAGAGCAGTTCGACGAAAAGAACCGTCGCGTCAAGACCTTCCGGTCGGGTGAAAGCTTCTCCTGGAGCACGTCGCAGGAAGTCCAACCCGCGCAGAAGAAAGGCCGAAGCGCATCACGACGAAAGCCGGCCTCCTCTTCCCTGGCGGGCCGGCGGATGCGATTCAAGGCAAAACGGGGAGCGCTGTCGCTGAACGGTCGAGCCTATCAAGGTGTTCTCGAGGTCTCCTTCGGGAAAAGCGGAGCTGCAATCGTCAACCTCGTCGGCGTGGAAGATTACGTGAAGGGTGTCGTCGGAAGCGAGATCGGCTCGCTTTCCCCCGAGGAAAGCCTCAAGGCCCAGGCCGTGATCGCCCGCACCTATGCCATCGCGAACAGGGGCAAACACAAGAAAGACGGATACGACCTCTGCGACCGTGAGCACTGCCAGGTCTACGGCGGGGTGAAGGCGGAACGGGCGAGTGTCACGAAAGCGGTCGATGCCACACGCGGCATCATCATGATCAGCGACGGCGTTCCCATTTCCACGATGTATCACGCCACGTGCGGCGGTATGACATCCGACAACGAAAAGGTCTACGGCGGAGCCCCGACGAAGTATCTGCGGCGCGTGCGGTGCGACTACTGCAAAGCCGGAACGAAATACCGCTGGCAGCAGCACATCGACCTGGCCAAACTTCGAACGGCTCTCGCCGCCGAAGGACTCGGATTCAACCGCCTGTATGCCATCGAGGTCATCTCCCCCGCCCCGCTCGATCGGGTGGATCAGGTGAAGCTGCGCACGGACCGGGGAGAACTGCGCGTGAAGGGAACGACGTTCCGACGCCTGTTCAATCTCCCCAGCACGACGTTCGTCACTCCTTCCATGCGGGCAACCGTCCCCCCCTCCCCGGCCGTGCCTCAAAGAACCGCAGGCCTTGGGCGGACTCCGGTTTTTCCGTCCGGGTCCCGTGATTCAGCGAAAACAGCCCTGCCTGTCGAAGCCGTGAGCCTTTTCGCGGGAGGAAAGCAGTCGGGGCCTCCCCAGCTGATCGTCCAGACCGCCCATGGAATATGTCGCGCGAAAAGACCCTCATCCGGCTGGATCGTCGCCTCGGGTCGGCGGCAGGCCCTTGACACCTCTCTCCGCCGGGGTCTACCCTTGAAAGCGGATACACGTGAACTCACCGGCATCGACCTTTCAGGGCGCGGCTATGGCCACCAGGTCGGTCTCTGCCAGTCGGGCGCCATCGAGCTTGGTCGGCGCGGCTGGTCCTATCGACAGATTCTCGCCTTGTATTATTCCCATGTTGCCCTCCGGCAACTGCGCTACGACGCCGTTCCCAGGCGCACGTGATGTTTTCGGGGAAAAAAATTCGTTTTCTCTATCAGGAAATTACGCGATGACGTCGATACAGAACTGACGTTCTGTAGAATCATCAGTTCGCGGCCCGGACAGACCGGCGGTCAGGCCGACCTTGGAGGAACCACGCATGGGCTTGTTTACCTTCGGGACAAGCAATACATCGGTGGGCATAGACATCGGCACCTCAACGGTGAAGATCGTCCAGCTCAAGAAGACCCCCTCGGGTCCGGAACTGACGGGTTACGCGATAGCGCCTGTTCCCCCCTCGGCAATCGAGGAAGGCAATATCAGAGACCCGCAGTCGATCGCGGCAGTGATCAAGGACATGTTCAAGAGTTCCAAGATCAAGCCCGACCGTTCGTTCGCCTCGATCTCGGGTCAGAACGTGATCATGCGCTTCACCAAGCTGCCGATCATGAGCGACGAGGAACTCGAACAGACCGTTCGCATCGAGGCCGAGCAGTATGTTCCCTACGCCATCGACGAAGTCAGCATCACCCATGCGAAGCTCGCCGAGCTGGCCGAGGAGGAGGGCGGGGGCAAGTATTCGATCCTGCTGGTCGTCGCGCAGAAGGAGCTGGTCAACAGCTACCTCGACGTCCTCAAGGGCGGCGGCTCGACTCCTGAAGTGATCGATGTCGACACGATCGCCGCGATCAACGCTCTCGAAAACTCGATCCTGCTGACGGCCGGCGCCCAGGAAGGCGGCGAAGTCGTCGCCATCATCGACTCGGGCGCCCGCACGACCAACATCTCGGTGCTCAAGTCCGGCGTGCTGATGTTCACCCGCAACATCCCGATCGCCGGAAACAACATCACCCAGATGATCATGAACGTGATGAAGCAGGAATTCGAGCAGGCCGAACAGATCAAGTTCAACGAGGCCGAAGTCAACATCAACGAAGGTGGAAGCAACGAGGTCGCCGAGGTCGTGAAGCAGACCGTCGAGGAACTGGCCTCCGAAATCCGCCGCTCGTTCGACTACTTCAAGGCCCAGTCCCGCGAGCCCCTGATTCACCGCATCATTCTCTCGGGCGGCTCCTCGAATCTGAAGGGGTTCAACACCTACATCAGCAATGAGCTCGGCGTCGACGTGGCGATGGGGAATCCGCTCGAAGGAATCTCCGTGACCGTTCCCGACACCGACATTCTCTACAACAACCTGCAACGATTCACAGTCGCCATCGGCCTGGCGCTCAGAGGGGTGGTGGATTAACCGATGATCAAAGTAAACCTCATCACCATTAAGCGGCGCAAGCCGATTCAGATTCCGTTCGCCGCGATCTTCCTCGTCATCGCACTCGCGGGCATCCTCGTCCTGTTCTACTTCGGAACGATCTGGATCGAATCCTACAACAAGGATCTCGAAGAGCAGAAAACGACGCTCGAAGAGGAAGTCCGCAAAGACAAGGACAAACTGGAACAGCGCGACCGACTCGACCAGGACAAGCGGGCCCTGGAAAGCCAGATCGAGCAGCTCAAGCAGCTTTCCGGCGTGAACCTGCTCCAGTGGTCGGAAGTGTTCTCCTCTCTGACCACGGTCGTTCCCGAGAAGACGGTCTGGATCACGAGCATCCGCATCGATTCCGACAGGCGCGTTCAGCTGACGGGGTATGCCTGCTCCGAGCAGCCCGACAAGAAGAACGACCGCCTGACCCTGGGCATCCAGAACTTCATCAAGGAGCTGCAGAACCACTCTTACTTCGAAGAAGTGTTTCTCAGCAATGCCAACAAGAATACCTTCGAAAAAGCTCCCGTGTGGCGGTTCGACATCACCTGTCGCATCAAACGGGATCTCGGAAAGAACTGAGGGAGCGAACAAATGAACAACTTTGCGGTCGTCATCATGGTCATCGTGTTCGCTGCAGCCGGCGCCGGCGGTGCGTTCTGGATGTATTACTGGGGACCCACCATGGCCACCCGC
>MWAR01000308.1 GCA_002068715.1 bacterium ADurb.Bin374 | reverse complement strand
CGTCGGCGTTGTCCGCAAGCCTCCCGAGCCAATCGAACCCATGGGGGCCCCGCAGGCAGTCGAGAACCCCCAACAGGAGGTTTCCTCGAAGATGTCCGACCAAGAACGCAAGTGTCCGGACGGCCGGAGATATATAGTTTATGATATTTACATAGCGGGGTCTGAAGCGTCTGCCGGCTTCGAGAACCATATCGACGATCGAGACATGGAGTTGCGCAACCAGCCGGACGGCCACGTCGTCGTTGATTCCGAGAAACAGGTCGCTCAGCAACTGGGACGTCTCGGATGCCACCCGAGGGTAGGCGCGGCGGCCGCACACATCGTCGCGGAAAAACGTTTCGAGGTCAGGATCTTTCGTGATATGCGCGGCGGTCCCGGTCATCAGCAGGGCCCGAAGGGCCTCCCCTCCCCTGATGGCCGGCGGTCGGAACGACGCCAGCACCTCGGCCATCGTGGCGTTGTAGGGAACAGCCCTGCAGAAGGCGTTCACCGGGAAATCGTCGACCCTGGCCCACTCCTCCGGCGTGATCCGGTCCTGGTAGCAGTAATCGGGCGAGACGTTGAACATCCTCTTCGCCGCTCCGTCAATCGTGGCGACAAGAGCGAGATCGTTGCGCATCAGATTGCGACCGGCCTCGCGCACGTCGGAAGCCACACGCTCCCGCAGACCGGCGTCGTGTATCACCGGCCAGGCCAGCGTCCAGGCAAGAAAAATACCCGTATACTGGTCGCGCGAGGTGTCGGTGCTCCAGGCAACATCCTGTTCTGGCGGTGCGGCAGTGGCGACGTTGCTCCGGCCGGAAAACCAGCTTCGACGCCCGAAAAATCGGCCGAGGAATCCGTTTCCTCCGCACAGCAGATGGAGCTTGTGGAACGCCTCCAGCGACGTTTCGATAGCAGTCAGCGCTTCCGGATCCTTCGTGGCGCGCCACCGGAATACCTCAGCGGCAATCCAGGCACCCGTCCAGATCGTCGAATCACCACCTCCGGCGGGCATGAGGAAGCCGCCGTCGGGGCCGGGAACGGCATCGAATACCAGTCCGTTCGGGCAGTGCAGGTTCCGGATCGCCTCTTCGAACCGCATCGCCTTGTCATGGAGGGGTCCCGCAAGAAGGCATGTGGCACAAAAAAAGACCGGGAAGAAAAATGCGTATATTAAATGATATATATTTTTCATGAAAAGCCTCTCGTGCCCATCTCATATTCGCGCCGGCACGGACATCGGACGGCCGATGCCGGCCGATGCCGACACACGCGCCGGCGTACCAGTATACTATGGACAATCGACACCGGGCCCGATACACTTTCCCTGTGTCGAAAAAGAAGAAGAACAGATCGAATCCGCCAACGCCAGCCGGTGCCGGCCAGAAGGTCGCAACCGCTCTTCAGGCGTCTCCTCCAGCTACGGCCGCATCGGTGCCGCTTCCAGCGAAAGGACTCCCGAGGCCGGAGTGCACGGCAGACGAGGCCGCGTTGATCGCACCCTGGTCGTGGTGTTTCACCAGCTTTTCCGCCGCTCTGGTCGCCACACTGGCTTTCTGCCCCACCCTCTGGCTTGCCCTCGTCGCGATCCGCCTGACCTTGTATCCGGGAAATCCGTGTTACTGGAATCACGAGCTGACGCTCGTAACGGCGTTCACAGCAGCCGGCACAATCAGCCTGTTCCTTTCCCGAATGCTCGAACGCCTGCTGTCGAGTCTGGCGAAACTGCACCCTGACATGCGGGATTTTCTCGGACAGCTTCGCGACCGGTTCCATGACTGGCGCTGGCTCGTTCCCGGGCCGCTCCTGCTCGGAGCTCTGGCGATCTCGATACGCTACGTGACCGCGATGGAGTTCAGCCCCTTTCCATCGACCCAGGTGGATATACTGTTTTCAGCATGGCTGCTGACCGGCTTTTTCTTCGTGCTGAACGCGACCGTCCTGAGCGGCCGGTATACCGAGCTCGTCAGACGCATCGCCCACGAAGTCGCGTCAGGCAAACTCGGTCGGGCCGAAACCACCCTGCTGAGCCGTTTTTACCTGAAAATCGCGGTGCTGGCGACGATCCATTTCAGCTTCTGCGTCATCATCATCTACACGCTGCACCTGGTCTACACCTATAATGGCATGATGTGGCCGGCGTATGCCCTCCTGCGATGGCGACCGGGTCTGGGGCTTGCGGGGCAGATCACCCTGCTCGTGAAGGACCCGCTCTTCATCGAAGTGCTGATCTTTTTCGGCCTGCTGGGTCTCGCCTCGCTGGCCCCGCTGCTGTATTTCACCTATCCCCAGTGGGAAGTCCACAAGCTGCTGGACATTCGCCGCCGCCGGCTGCTCGTCGAGGCGCAAAAACGCCTCGACGAGATCGAAACCCGTCTGAGACCCGACTCGCCCGAAGCCGATTTCGAGATGTTCAGCCGAAGGCGGAACATCGTTCAGACAATCGAAGACATGCCCTCATGGCCGTTTTCAGGTTACGGAACGGCGGGCACCATCCTGCTGATCGCCATGCCCGGTTTTCTCGTGCTTCTCAAGGAAGTCTTCCTGCAGGCGTTCGTCCAGCTTCTCTTTTCCTGAAACCGGCCACGCCGGCTCATTCGCCCGTTTCGTAGGGCCAGCAGACCGTGATGACCCGCGGCACGTCGCAATCCTTCACGATGACCTTGATGACGTCGCCATTGAACCGCGCACCCACGATGGCGAGGCGGTCGCCGCCCCGATCCGTCCACTTTTTCATGACCCGCCCGTTCACGATCGCCTCGTGCACCTGCTTGATGTAGATACCCCGGGCGATCATCTGTTCATAGGCGTGCCGCGTGACATGAACTGTACCGGCCGCTATTTTTTCAGCGATCTCTTTCCGCCCCATGGTTCCGTATCCGCCTCCAGCACGGAAGATTGCGTTCCTGAAATGTACACGGGAACCGGGTTTCGCGCAAGACAGCACCGGTATGTCGAGCCCCTTCTCAGCTCTGTTGCTGGAGTTGGGCGATGGCCTTGAACAGCAGGTCGCGCTCTTCGGGATCGGCCACTTCCGGCAGGTATTCCATCAGCCGCTGGGTATTCCCCGGATCGCCCTGGACAGCCATCGACCGGATCGCATTGAAGCGCACGAGAGGCGAGCCGTCGCGAAGCAGATGCTCCAGGAGAAGAGCCGCCTCCTGCCCCCGGATCCCTTTCAGGACGTAGGTCGCGGAATCGCGCATCTCCACGCGGGGATCCTCGATCATCCCCCGTAGCTCCTCGAGCATCGTCTCGGCATCGAACGCCGACATCGCCTTGACCGCGTTGGCCTTGACGCGATTATCGTCATCACGGAACAAGGTGATCAGGAGCGGAATCGCCTCTCTGCACCCGTTCTCTTCGAGAGCCTCGACGGCGTTCGCGCGCACCCGCGGAAACGGAGACGCGAGGAGGTCCGCGCAGATCGCGACAAGCTCAGGCGTATGCAGCCGGGCAAGTAGTTTCGGCAGAGTTTCGAGAACGTCCCGCGAGGGCGGACGGCCTATATATTCTTTCCAGTATACAATATCGCCGGGTGTCGATGTTTCGACAAGTTTCGTGATATCTGACAGTTCCGGGGCATCAGGAAGTCTCCCGATATCCTCCCCGATCGCCCCGGCCGATGCATCGACAGGCGCGCTGGAAACATCCGCCGGTGCCTGTTCAGGGGTTTCGTCGTTCAACGCAGCCGGGATGGGCGGGAGATCTGCAAACAGATCTTCTGCACCGTCATCAGCCGCCCCGCCCGTCTGGCCTGGCTCCGAAGGAGCAGCCTGAGCTTCTGCCACCGCGTCGAGATCGCCGAACAAATCCACATTCTCGTCCACATCGGCAATGGCAGGGAGCACAGGCTCTTCAACATACGCCATCGCCGGAAACTCAGCCGTCTCGCGCGCCTCGGATTCATCACCCCCGGCCGGTTCTTCACCTGACACATCTGAGACAGGCGGCTCTTCGACAAAAGAAGGTGCTTCTTCGCCGGGCGCATCAGATACCGCCGGTTCCACGGCGACAACGGGCTCTACAACGGCAACAGGCTCCACGACGGCAACGGACGGCTCTTCGGCAGGAAGAGGTTCCCACGCGGCCGGTGCGGATTCCGGGCCGGGCTGCGCTCCCGCATCGGGTGATGAGGACGGCTCCGGCATCAGGCGCGACATCGCCATGACGAACGCCTCGGTCTTCATCGTCTGGGAGCGGAGATGATCACGCGCTTTCTGTGCATGGTAACGGGTTCCGACGTCCTCCGACAGGACGTGGCCGTCCAGGGCGCCGGCGAGCTGCTGAAAATGCCGCTTCGAAACGAAGCGCAGGGCCAGCGCCCGCTGCATGGCGTCACCCGCCCGCTGTCTGTCCATCCCTCCAAGGGACGTCACGATCGGATGCAGTTCGCTTTCCGTCTGGCGATCGGCGAGATC
>MWAR01000307.1 GCA_002068715.1 bacterium ADurb.Bin374 | reverse complement strand
CCTCGAGCGCGATGCGGCCGAGCAGAACCATCGCATTGAGGTTCTGGGAATCCTTGCGGAGGATCTCCTGGGCAAGTCGCATGGCCTCGGCCGCCTCGCCCTGCTCGAACTGGACGGTGGCCAGACTGAGCTTGTTGTAAAGATCGTCAGGCGAGACCCTGAGCGCCTCTCGGAGCGTCTCGATGCACTTGTCGGTGTCGCCGCGCATGCGGTAAGCCAGCGCGAGCGAGTTGCGGGCGTATTTGTCCTTCTTGTCGATGCCGACGGTGTGTTCGAGGGTCTCGATCGCCTTCTCGATGTTCCCCTGCTCTAGATACGTGTTTCCGAGCAGATAATTGGTGTACAGGTCTTCCTGTTTGAGTTTGAGGGACTGTTCGAGCAGGGCCATCGTGCGGGAGAAGTCGCCTTTCTCCTTGTGGATCATGGCGATCTTGTTGATCGTGTAGATATCGTTCGGCTTGGCCTCGAGCGCCTCTTCGAACATCTTCAGCGCATCGTCGAACCGTTTTTCCTTCAGGGCATCGTTGGCCAGCCTGTAGGCCTGATCGAAATCCATGCCGCAACCCTCCTGAGAACCTTCATTCTCGCATGTAATGATATATATTACTTGATTTATGAATCGATATCAAGATCGGCCTTCAGCGCGGTCAGCGAGGCGACGACCTGGCGCCGCACCATGGGGTCCTTGTCCGAGAGCGCCGTGATCAGAGGCTCGACGCCCTGCGCCATGCCGAGCTTGCCGAGGGCGTATGCCGCCGAAGCTCGCATGTTGCGGTCCGGGTCCTTGATCATGGTGGTCAGCAGCTCGAAAACCCGCAGGTCACCGTATTTGCCGAGCGCGATCAGGATGTTGGCCCGCACACGGTTGTCCTGCTCGTCGACGAGCAGGTTCAAAAACTCGTAGACTTTCTTGCCGCCGATCGTTTCGAGAGCCTCGACGGTGTTCGCCTTGACGCGCCGGTCGTCGACGCGAAGCTTTTCGGCGAGAATGGGAACGTGCGACTCGTTGCCGATCTTGCCGAGCACGCTGATCGCCTTCGACAACACCTTCGCTTCGGTCTCCTCGTTGAGGGTCCGGACGACGAAGTCGAGGATACCCGCCGGTTTCAACCGTTCGAGAACGTCCATGACGTGATAGCGGATATTGGGATCGGGATCGGCGAACCACTGGAGGAGCTGGTCCACGTGTTCGATACGGGCCTGGCCCTTGAGGATCTTGAGGATGAGCACCTTCGTCCAGGGCGAGGAGTCGGGGAAGATGCGAATAAGCGTATCAATGGGTTTAAAACCCCGGAATATATATGCCCGCACCCTGCCCTGGTCGCTCGAGGCCAGTTCGAACTCGTCGAGCGTCGCGACGTCCTTGAGCAGGAACGAGGTTTCCTCGCTGATGATGATCTCGTCGATATCCTGGACGTCGGAGAAAGTGCGCACGTCGAGCATCCCCTCGCCGAGCCAGATCATGTCGCGCCCCTCGTCGTCGATCGCGCCGTGGACGACCTCGAGGGCGTGGAGGGTGAGGCGCGGGGTAAACGGGGCCTCGCCGCGTTTGAGGAACGACTGGTCGAGCATCTGAGCGGCCTGGACGGCCTGCATCAGCGCCTCGTGCCTGTTCTGCTGGGCGAACAGGACGAGGATGCCGGCCATGTGGACCTGGATGTGGCAGCCGGAGCTCGGCTGGCATACCTGGCGGACGGTCTGGTAGAACTCGCGCACGAGGGCCAGGACCTGCGGACCGCTGTTGCGGTTGATCGCCTCGGTGAGGCCGCTGAAATAGGCGAATATAGCGACGGAGAACACTTTTTCGCCGGTTTTTTCCTGGGTCGTCACCATGCGCAGAGTCTTGTCGACGATGCTCTTGCTGACGTAGTTCTGCAGTCCCCTGCCGAGCAGGTCGCGCTCCTTCAGGCTCATCAGCATGAAGTTGTAAGCGTGGGCGAGCTGGCCGAACTCGTCGTTCCGGTCGATGAACACCTGCTGTCGCAGGTCGCCGGCGGTCACCTGTTCCATCGACTGGATGAACGTGCCCAGGTCACGCGAGACGCGCTGGGAGAGCAGATACACGAGAAGGAGCGAGATGATCAGCGCAACAAGGAAGATCAGGGTGAGCCTGTTCCGCAATATGCCGAGAGGGCCATGGCCGGAATCGTTGCGCAGACCGAGCCGCAGCGTCCCCAGGCGGTGCTGGCCCTCGATGATCGGCACCAGAACCTCGTACATTCCCTCCTCCGCCATTCGGACCATGATGGGCATCTCGGAGTTGAGGCTCCGGGAGTAGGCCGAGTCGGGGTCGAAGGTGGCCCCCTTCAACTGGGGATCGGAGTGGAAGAGATACTGTTCGTCCTTGGCGACGGCAAGAAACGCGTAGTTCTCGTCGAGATCGAGGAGCGACTGCATCTCGCGCAGGTCTCCTTCCTCGCCGGCCTTGAGAAACCGCTTCGCGGCGAGGCTGACGACCTTCGCCACGGACATGCCGTGCTGGACGAAACTCTGGCGCCAGTGCCGTTCGTACCATTCCTGGATCGTCATGCGCGACGAGAGGAAGAGGAGAAGCACGATCAGGCCCGTACCGCCGAGCCAGGCCGTGCTGAGTCCCGACGCATTGCGCTTGCGGATGAACCAGAACGTGATCAATCCGAGCAGGAGCGTCGAGAAAATCAACAGGTTCCGGAACCGGACCTGCCGGATTTTTTCCTCTTCGTCAGCCCGGAAAAAGCCGACGCGCACGATCACCTTGCGATTGTTCTCGGTGACCAGCGGCATCGCCGCCTCGACGAGAGGGATCGTCTGCGACAGGTCCTCGTGCTGGATCAGGAGCAGATGCGCGCACTGGAGTGCCTGGGTTTCGATCTCCTGAAGGGACTCGACGGCGACCAGGCCGCTCTCGGCTTTCGCGAGAACCTCCCCGCTCGGCTGCTGCACGACGGCATAGGCGACCGCCTCTTCGGCGAGCAGGTTGGCGAGGCGAGGCGTCAGGTCGGCGCGACGGTTCATCAGGTCGCCGATCTCGCGCGTGAGAAGCTTGATCAGCATGGCATGCCGGTTCTGGTAGCGCGTCTGCACTTCCTCGACGTCGGCCATTGTGAAGTAATACGCAAAGCTCGAAAGCGTGATCAGGATGAGCGCCAGAAACGCGCGCTCGATATACCGTCCGTGGGCTTTGAAGGGCATGGCTGCTCCCGTTAAGGTTCAGGCGTCAGAGGCCACCGCGGCGGTGCGGGCCGCGGTTTTTCGCATCATCGTGACGAAGACATCGACGAGATCCGGATCGAACTGGGTCCCCCGGCACCGGATCAGCTCGGCGAGAGCCGTTTCCATATCCATGGCCTTCCGGTACGGGCGGTCCGAGGTCATGGCGTCGTAGGTGTCGCCAATCGCGATGAGGCGGGCGCCGTGTGGAATGTTGTGCGTGTCGATTCCGTCGGGGTATCCCCGCCCGTCGAACCGTTCGTGGTGGTGCCGAATCAGGGGAACGATCGGCTCGAGGAACTCGACGCGGGCCAGGATGCGCACACCGAGCTCGGGATGCGACTTGATGACGTTGAACTCGTCGTCGGTCAGTCTGCCGGGCTTGTTCAGGATCGTCTCGGGAATGCCGATCTTTCCGATATCGTGCAGCATCCCGGCGAGCCTGATGTCTTCGATCGCCTTCTTTTCGAGGCCCAGGGCGATCGCCAGCTCGACGGAGTATTTCGTCACGCGCTCGGAATGGCCGCGGGTATAGCTGTCCTTTGCGTCGATCGCCTGGGTGAGCGCCGAGAGCGTGTCGAAATAGGCGCGCTGGAGGTTCTCGAACAGGTCGGAGTTTTGTATAACAAACGCTATTTGATTTCCGAGAATTTTGAGCAGATCGAGGTCTTCGGGCGTGTATGGCTCGTCATGGTGTTTGTTGCAGATCTGGATGACGCCAAGGAACCGGTCGCCCGGCTTCATGGGAATCGCGATGGTGTTCCGGAGCGTCACGCCCCTGACCTTCGCCGGTTCGGTCCGGGCATAGGGGCCGGAAGCGAGACTCTCGAGCGTAACCGGCTGCTGCGAAGCGCCGACGCTCTGGATGAGCGGCGAAAACCCCGATTCGGGCCCGTCGGCGAACCGGCCTTCGCCGGAGGACGTCTGGACGCGCTGGAACGTCGGTGCCTCGCCCGTACCGCGCACCAGGTAGATGGCGGCAACATCGCTGTTCGTCCCGTCGCGGGCGATTGAAAGGAACTTGTCGACGAGGCTGTCGAGACGGATATTGCTCACGATTTCCTTGCCGAGAATGAAGACGTTGCTGAGCACCATCAGCCGTTTGAACATCTTCTCGTATAGAATGGCGCTTTCCAGGGAGGAAGCGGCCTGTCGGGCGAGGATCGGAAGGATCTCACAGACGTTTTCCGGCGCCGATGCGTTCAGCTTGAGGCCGATAATGCCGAGCATGCGGTGACGCCGGATCAGCGGGAGGACGATGAAATCCTCGATCGTGATGATCTCGCACTCTGATTCCTGCCAGCGCTGGTATTCCGTCTTGAACAGCTCCCGGATGCGGTTCATCTTCTCGTCGAGAATCAGATTGCAGATCCGGACATCGAGCAGCGACGGATCGCTCCTGGTGAGGGCGAAGAACGACGCCTCCGCCTTGCAGAGGATCAGCGCCTTCTTGAGGATGGCCTTCAAGAGCGAATCGAGTTCGATGAAGAAGCCCGTCTCCTCGAGGTTGAGGAGCTCCTGTATCTGGGCCTTCAGGAGCTGATTCTCGCGGAACAGGTTTTCCTGCGCCCCGCTTGATTTTGGCATGAACCAGGAAGTGCTAAACATGACGATTGCGCATTGTATCACGGTTCATCGGCTTACACAAACCGGCCAGTCTCAGGCATCACGGGAAACGGCCAGCATCACGCCAGCCCGGGCGGATCACGATCTGCCCATGCGATATCCAGGTTTGCCCGTCGACACGTCGGGGGCGCATCGCGATGCGCCCGGAACGGCCCGAACAATACGGGGGCGGGGTCAGGGGGTTTCCTTGATGATGCGGTTGTTCGTCGAAAGTTCTATCG
>MWAR01000306.1 GCA_002068715.1 bacterium ADurb.Bin374 | reverse complement strand
CGTCGGCAAGTCCTCTCTCTTCAATCGGCTTCTCGGGCACGACCGCTCGATCGTCGACGACGTTCCGGGCACGACGCGCGACGCGATCACCGTTTCCGTCGACCGGAACGGCCGCACCTACCGTTTCATCGACACGGCCGGTCTTCGCCGCCCCGCCCGCCAGAAAGATAGCGTCGAGTATTTTTCCGTCTTCCGGACCCTCGACGCGATCCAGAAGTCCGATCTCGCCGTCCTGGTTCTCGACGCCTCGGAGGGCAAGATCTCCGAGCAGGACAAGCGCATCGCCGGCCGGGTCGTCGACGCCGGCTCGGGTTGCATCATCGTCTGGAACAAGTGGGACATCGCAGACAAGACGTCCCGCCCCTGGGATGACCTTCTCGTCGAGACGCGCGAGGCTTTCCCACTGCTGAATTTCGCCCCCGTGACCTCGATTTCGGCGCGCACCGGCCAGCGCGTCGACCGGCTGTTCGATATGATCGACACGGTGCAAGAGACCGGCCGGCACCGCATTTCGGACGAACGGCTCAAACAGATCCTGTATGAGGCCATCACGATCCAGCCACCCCCGAGCGTCGCGGGCCGTGCTATGCATCTGAAAAACCTGCGCCAGCTCAACGGGCCGCCGATCGTTTTCCGGCTCGCGGCGTCCGACCCGAAAAACGTCCACTTCTCCTACCAGCGGTATCTCATGAACCACATCCGGCAGGAGTTCCCATTCGAAGGCTGGCCGATGCGGCTTGCCGTTGGACGCTGACGAGATGACCGGAATCACCTGGCACCCTCTCGCCGTTGGTTATATACTTGGCTCTATACCATCGGCGTGGCTGTTGTGCCGTATTTTCTACGGCATCGACATCTTCGAACACGGCAGCCGGAACATGGGCGCGACCAATGTCCATCGCGTCCTGGGCACGAAGCCCTTCGCCATCACCCTGATCCTCGATATCCTGAAAGGCTTCGCCGCAGTTCTTCTTTCGGTCTCTTTCTTCTCGGCTCCTGAAACAGCGGTCCCCATCGGTCTTGCGGCCGGGGCCGCCGCGATCGCCGGCCATTCGCTCTCCGTCTGGGTGAAATTCCGGGGCGGGAAAGGCGTCGCGACGGGGCTGGGCGTGTTTCTCGCCCTCGCGCCGAAGGCCTCGGTCACGGCCATGGGCATCTTCCTGCTCGTGCTGGTTTCGAGCGGCTTCGTCTCGCTCGGCTCGATCGCCGCGGCCTCCGCTCTTCCCTTTCTCATTCTCGGGTTCCGGGAGTGCGGCGAGGCCTGGCTGTCCTCGTTCTTCGGGTTCTCCGCGGTCGCCGCGCTTTTCATCGTTTACAGGCACAAGGCGAACATCGTCAGGCTCTGGAACGGCGAGGAAAACGCACTCGGCAGCCGGAAACACGAAACGGAAACGCCCGGAGCGACACCAGCGGCGTGACAATTTCCTTGAAACGGAGCGTTCGGAACACATGAAGATCGGAGTCATCGGTGCAGGTTCCTGGGGAACCGTCCTTGCGACGCTTCTCACGAAGAAGGGCAACCAGGTCACCCTCTGGGCGCGCGAGCCGGAGGTCGTTTCCGGCATCAGGAACCGGCGGCGCAACCCGTATTTCATGAGCGATCTCGAGCTGCCGCCCGAGCTGGGCGTCTCGAACGATGCCACGGAAGTCGCGGCAGAAGCGGAAGCCCTGCTGTTCGCCGTTCCGTCCACCCATCTGCGCGGCGTTGCACACGGGCTTCGCGAGCATCTGGTGCGGGTTTCCGGCGTCATCAACGCCGCCAAGGGGTTCGAGCCCGCCACCGGCAAGCGTCTCAGTGAGATCCTCGTCGAAGAGTCAGGCGTCGAACCAGGAAGCACGGCCGACCATGTCGCCGTCCTGTCGGGGCCGAATCTCGCCGGCGAGCTCTCCGAGGGCAAGATCGGCGCGTCGGTCATCGCCTGCCCTGACGAAACCTGGTCCAGAACGGCGCAGGAGCTTCTCTCGAACGATCACTTCCGGGTTTACCGCCATACGGACCGCACCGGCGTCGAGCTCGGCGGCACCCTGAAAAACGTGTTCGCCATCGGGGCCGGCATAGTCGACGGGCTCGGTCTCGGCGACAACGCCAAAGCTGCATACCTGACCCGCGCGCTCCACGAGCTCGTCAGGCTTGGAACGCACCTCGGCGGCCGGCCGACGACGTTCTACGGCCTTTCCGGCCTCGGCGACCTGATGGCAACCTGTTCTTCGCCCCTCTCCCGGAATCATCAGCTCGGCCAGGCGCTCGCCCGCGGGAAGACGCTCGACGAGCTGACGCATGGCAGCCGCATGGTCATCGAAGGCGTGGAAACGGCTCGAATGGCCGCCGCGTGGGGGAAAAAACTAACGATTCCCCTTCCTATTACCGAAGAAATATGCAGGGTTCTCTTCGAAGCGCTGCCTCCCCGGGAAGCGGCGAAGAATCTCATGACCCGTTCTCTGAAGGACGAAGAGGCCTAAATTTTTCGCGGGAGCTGTGTTCATGCGCCGGAATCTCACCATCGCCGCCTCGATTTTTGGCATCGCCCTCTTCCTCGGCGTTTTCTTCTGGGGGATTTTCTACTTCCAGGGGAAGAGCGGCCAGCCCGGCAGTCAGGGTACGAACGGCAAGCCGGCGCAGACGCAGAGCACTGGTTCGGAGGCACCGATGAGTTCCACGGAAACCGCTCAGATGAAACTGCATGACATCGACGTTTCGTTCACCATCGATTCGAAGACGATGAATCTCGGGCCTCAAAAGCTGATCCGCGTTTCGAAGCGCAGCGAACAGGAGCCTCCTGTCGTCGATGTCGACGTTCAGCTTGCGCAATCACTCATCTCGAGCCTCCAGGAACTCGATCTTCAGGCCGCCATCGAACCGGCCCGGGTCTCGACCGACAAACAGGGCACACCTCTCCGCATCATCCGCGGTTCCGGCAAGCGTGTGATCGACCGCGAACGCACGCTGATGACGCTCAAGGACATGGCTTCCCAGGCGGCCGATGCCACGGCGCTCAACGTTCCGATCTCCGTGAAGATCGACGAGGGCTTCGAAGGCTTCGATGCCCAGCGCCAGAAACTCGGCTTCGGCGTCTGCCTCGCCAGGTTCGAGACGCTTCATGCCGATCATGCCGACGACGAGGCGCGGAACGAAAACCTCCGCATCGCCGCCGAAAAGTGTGACGGGCTAATTC
>MWAR01000305.1 GCA_002068715.1 bacterium ADurb.Bin374 | reverse complement strand
CCTCATGCTCGTCGAGCGTGCCGTAAAAGACGGGCGACCGGGAACCGGCCAGGGGCTTCTCGCCCCGGACGCTCATGCGGCTGAGGATGGCCTTCCGCTCCATGCGGTCGAAACACACGAGATGGACCGGTCCCTCTGTTTCATCCCCTCGTGGCCGCAGGCCGATGGCTAATTGAGAATGAGTCGGACCCTCGTCCCGGATTCCCTGACCGTGCCCGGCGACCGGCCCGCTGAGCTTCATCGATCGGCCTCCGTCATGGCGTCGAAGCCGAATATACCAAACGATACAGCCAAACTCGCGATGACGTGGGCCCCTTCCGTATCCGAGGCCATGCCGGAAAACAGGCTGCGGACCGTCTCTCGTCCCAGGCCGGGCGAGCCGTCCCGGATGACGATGGGATCGGTCAGAATCGCCGCGGTCGTGGCGAGAACGACGAGACTCCCGGTCACGGAAGCGGGACTGTTCTTCATGACGAGCGACGTCACGGCGGCAGCGTCCCACCTGCCGTCGAGCACGCCTCTGACGCAGGTTTCATGGTTGCCCGCCCAGGAAATCGAACGGAAAAACCGGAGAGGGTCGATTCCCCGCTCCACGAACACGCGATTCGGATACAGGAAACCGCTCTTCGAGCCGCGATCGACATAGGCGAAACTGCCAGAGGCCAAACCGGCCAGGTCCGTCACGCCCGATGCGCGCCTCGCGACGATAAGCCCCTGGTAGCTTCCCGAACGGGTCCGCGGGCGGCAGACGGGAATCATGACTCCCTGTGCCCCCACCTGCCTCGAACGAGGTGAAAACCAGCCGATGTCGATGCGTCGCTGTCTGACGAGTCGCTCGAGATCGGCGTAATCCGCGACGAGCTGGATCCGAACGTCCCGGCCCAGCTTCGCGGCTAGATATCCCGTCAGGGGCGCCAGGGCCTTCTCGAGCTCGCCGCGCTCGAGGAAGGGAAAGACGCCAAACTGCACGGGAAGCCGCTCGTCGACCTCGAGACGAAGCCCGTTTGTGCTGTCGCCTTCCCCACACCCCGTGGCGAGCGCCAGCATGAGACCGAACGCGACCGAGGCCGCGAGTCTTCCGAACCTGTGCATCAATCCGTTTGTCATGGGTGTCCGGTGATTTTACCAGATGTCGGGAAGGCCGAGGTGACCGTTTTCATAAGCCGTCTGAGCCGGCCCGCCACGTCCGTGCCGAGCTGAAGATCGAGAAATTCCCAGGAAAGCGACGCGACGAACCGATCACCGCGCAGTGCCCGCTCGAGCGCATCGACGATACCGGCCGGGTCGGATGCCCTGGCGGAAGCCGCCGTGATGGCCAGTCTCAGCCGCAGATCGGATTCAACCGACCGCACCGGCGTTTCGGAGATATCCAGCTCGATGCGCTCGAGCAGGGGAACCAGCAACGTTCCGATCCGGTCGTGAGCGCCGTGTTCCCGCATCAGCCGCAGAAGCAGGGTCACGTCAGCCAGGTCCTGAACGGCAAGCCCCTGAATCTCCGGGGCAACCCGCTCCGCAATCCACACGACGGCGCTTCCATCCTGACCGAAGCCATGAGTGATGAGCCGCCGGACGTCGGGCGAACCGACCGTTTCTATCGCTTCGGCGAGCGCGGCGCGCAGACCGTCCGGTTCGACTTGCAGAGCGCGGATCAGAAGATAAATCCTGGAATCATGCCGCCATGTTCCCAACCGACTCACGACCTGGGCACGCTCGGCCGGGTCGAGGGTTTCGACGACTTGGGAAATGCCTCTGCAGGTCAGCATCTCTATGGCCTGGGCAGCCGCCTCGGCTTCCGGAGCAAGATGTTTCGGAAGCGTTTCGGCCGCCGTTTTCAACACCTGGCCGGTCTCAGGCAGGGGAAGCCGCCGCAGGGCGGCGATCGCCTGGCCCGCGACACGCTCGTCTGGGTCCGAGAGACCGGATGCCAGCTCGTCGAAGAATGACTCGTGCTGGAGACGCCCGAGAACCGCGATTGCGGCAGCACGTTGAATGGGGTCCGCAGAACGACTCATACCGGACAGCGAGCGAAGACCGGTTTCGATATCGCCGGAGTCGCCGCTCAGGCGGATGAGTCCTTCGGCGGCGGCCGCACGGACACGGTGATGCGGGTGATCGAGGCAGGTGCGGATCCAGGGCAGAAACGCCCGGTCCGCGTCGATGTCGGCCAGACCTTCGAGCAGGTTCGAGAGAACGCGTGGATCGGTTTCTCCGGCGGCGAGTAGGTCCGCGCCGACCCAGCGGGAAACGACCCCGTCACCCGAAAGGAGCCGCCGTACGACGCCGGCGCGGACGGTCGGCGACGCCTCTGCCCGAAGGAGCTCGACGAGGGGTTGCTGCCAGGCGGCACGTGGAATGCCGTCGAGGAGGTCCAGTGCCGCGAGTCGTTCCTCTTCGGTTCCGCGAAGCAGGGTCTCGAGCCTCTGGAGTCGTTCGGCCGGCGAGAGGGCCCGCAGCGACTCGATCGCCATCAGCCGCCCGCCGCGACCCGATGCTGCGGCCTCGCCGTCCAAGATGCGTCCGATAGCCGCTTCCCATGCCCATTCGAGTGGAAGGATTGAAGCGGTCATCAGGCCAAGGACTAGCGCGAGACTCCCGAACGCGATTCCCGGAGCGAGACTGGTCTGGACGGCCATCAGCAGGAGGGCGGAAGCCATCGAGCCGGCCGAGGCACAGATGCCGATCGTGCTCAGCGCCTTCAGGCGCGGTTTTGCGGGCAAAACGCCGACGATGAGCGACATCGCCGAATGGTGGAAGGATTTGGCAAGCCAGGTGAAGAGAAACTGCGTTGCCAGGACGGTGGAGATCGCCCCGCCCGTCGAGGCGAGGGCGGCGAGGCCGACCGTTACCGGCAAAAATGCGAGAATGCGTGTCAGCCGCACGGACTTCATGACGAAGCCGGCGACAGCCATCTGCGTCAGCAGAACCAGCGCATCGGTGCAGGCCG
>MWAR01000304.1 GCA_002068715.1 bacterium ADurb.Bin374 | reverse complement strand
TCGTCATTTCGGAGGGGCTCGGATACACGTTCGCGCCCCACATCTCCATCGCGATCTTGCGGTATGGCTTCTGGGCGACGCTCGAGCGGACCATGTAGACGGCCACGTCGAGGCCGAACATCGAGCCCGCGTGCGCCAGCGAGGTGCCCCACTGGCCCGCGCCAGACTCGGTGGCGAGCCGCTTCATGCCGGCCTGCTTGTTGTAATACGCCTGGGGAACGGCCGTGTTCGACTTGTGGCTGCCGGCCGGCGAAACGCCCTCATACTTGAAGAAGATCTTCGCGGGGGTGCCGAGCGCCTGTTCGAGCCTGCGCGCACGCCTGAGCGGAGTGGGTCGCCACATCGAAAGGATGTCCCGGACCTCTTCCGGAATCGCGATCAGCGGCTCTTTCGAGGCTTCCTGTTCGATCAGGGACGGCGGAAACATAGGCGCCAGGTCCTGTGGCGTGACTGGTTGGTGCGTCGCGGGGTGCAGCGGAACGGCCGGCGGTTTCGGCATATCCGGAACGATATTGTACCAGTGGGTCGGAACTCCGTTCGAACCGATCAGCTTGTCGAATTCGGCCATATGCTTCCTCTCGAATGATGGGATTTCCTTTGTTCTAGCATATATCCGACCCTCGCCGCAAACAAAAGAACCGGATAAAAGAAAACGCCGCGGCGTGTCCGCGGCGCGACGGAGGCAACGAATGAACGATCCGATTCCTCAGGCCGAGGTATCGAGTTTGGAAGTTCCGGCGGCCGTTTCCGGCTGCTCGGCGGTGAAGTCGAAATGGCTGAACACCGAGGTCGTCTTCACGGTGGCGAGGAAATACCCGATCGGGAACTTGCCGTTCGGCATGTTGGGAAGGATCGGATACGAGGTGTCGGCGGCGGCAGGTTTCTGGACGGCCGAAGAGGCAGTCTGCTCCGCGGGCTGCGCGACTGTCGGGGCGTCCGCGACCGCGCCGGGCTGCTCGGCCTGCTTCGTTCCGCCTGATTTTGCGTCATGGAGCGTTTCACTATAGCGACGAATATACTCGAGGAAGCTGTCGATGAACTTCCGGTAGACGTCATCGCGAACGCCGAGTCCCTTTTGGGGGCCGACGGCCAGCTTGATCTCCGGAGAAGCGGCCTCGGTCGATTCGGAGGCATCGGGGACGACCGGCGTCGCTTCGGCTTCGCCGGCTTCTCCTGCGGCTTCACCGCGGATCGCGCCGACGCCCTCGAAAAACGCCTTCGCTTGAGCCTGCATCTGCGCCTTGATGTCGTCGAAGGCGCCGCCGGCTTCGCCGTAGGTCCGCTCGAGCTCGTCGAAGAATTCGCCCGATTCCTTCAGGAAGTTCTCGAGCGCGTCGGGGGAAAGCTCGGCGAGGCCGTTGACCGCGTCGAAGAACTCGTTCGCCGTCTCGTTCGAAACGTTCAGGGCCGCATCGGTCCCTTTCATGAAAGTGCCGATGGCGTCGATCTCGAGCGAGAAGTTGCCCTGGAAGGTTTCGGCGACGGTGCCCGTCGTCTCGATGAACTTGTCCTGGCCGCTCTGGCCCATGCGGGTCTGAACTTTCTGGGAAAGCTGGTAGAAGAGATCGAAGTGATAAGAGATGCGCAGTCCGTCGGGTTTCGCCTGCCCGGCCGCATCCGTCGCTTCGGCGCTCTCGGCGGCCGGTGCGGATGCCTCGTAGATGTCGGA
Source organism: bacterium ADurb.Bin374 (assembly GCA_002068715.1). Next base: position 1,145 of record MWAR01000304.1, on the reverse strand, counting down.
AACCGGGGGAGCGGCCGAAGGTGTGGTTCCGGCTTCGGCGGGGCGGAGATCTCCCTGGGAAAGAGACTCCTCGAGCTGTTTGAGCAACTCCTGGGGCGTCGGAAAACGCGATGAAATCTGCATATGTGCCCTCCCTGGCTCAATGCTTGCCGAAAAATCCCTATTTCGGCTTTTCTGATTCTATAAACTTCATCGGCATTTCCCGAGAGATTGTTTACGGCTAAATGGCTGAAATGAGCACCTTATGAAGAAGTGTTTCGATATTTTGCCGAAATGGTGCTGCTAAACGACCATTTTTCTTGAAATATCGATGAATTCCGATAAACGAGAACCAAAAAACATCCCGCCCTCCGGAATACGAAGGGCGGGATGTGAGAACGAACGGGATTACTGCGCGGGCTGAAGCGTTTTCTGGTAGGCGTTCTGCGCTGCGTCGTAACTCGCCTTGGCGGCGTCGATGCCGGTCTTGTCGGCCGGATCGGCGGTCATCACGTTCAGATATGCCTTGTATGAATCGATCATCTTCTGGTAGGCCGCGTCGGTATCGGCGGCGCGCTTCGACCTGGCGATCGAATCGGCATCGTTGCCCTTGGCGCCCGTCTGGGCGGCCTGGGAAGTCGGAGACGGCTTGGCTGCGTTCGCGCTGATGCGGCCGAGCTTGTCGACCATGAAGCTGATTTCCTCGGAAATGCTCTTCGCGGTCATCTTCTGGCTCTCGGTGCCGGCGAGCGGCAGCGTCGACTCGGCGGCCGGGCCGGACATCTTCACCCGTTGCTCCTTCGTGATGCGGTCGAGCTTTTCCCGATCGACGCCGTGGGCGAGGGCGAACGCTTCGAGCTCGATCTTCACGTCGTTGAGAATGGCCATGATCTCGGTATGGATACCCCTGGAAGACTTCTCTGCGGCCGTGAGGGCGTTGTTCGACATCACCATGTACTTGCGCGCCTCGATCAGCTCTTTGCTGAGCTTGGCGCCGGACAGGTTGATGTCATGGAGGGTGACGTCGTCCGCGTCTTTACCGGAGGCGCCGAGGGCATCGCCGATCGTCTTCTGGACGCGCTCGAGACTGGCCGTGGTCATCGCCGAGTTGTCGAGCGTGAGTCGGCAGGCGGTCTGGGCCTGGGCTGCTTCCTGGTTCAGGCGCT
>MWAR01000303.1 GCA_002068715.1 bacterium ADurb.Bin374 | reverse complement strand
GGCGAGGTGGATGGTCATACTCGCAGAAGAGCTGTCGGAGGCGCCGGGGTATTCCGGCTGGAAACATGCTGAAAGATCGGAACGGATCGCCGTGAGGGTCGAAGACATCTCCGAGAACGGCATGCTCCAGGCGATGAGCGTTTCGCTTCCGGTCTGCTCGATGAGCTGGAGCGAAGGGATGCTGTCATCCTCGAGGAGCTTGTTGAGCGACGACAGCTGTTCGGGCATGCTCGCGAGCGGGGCTTTGATCAGAAGCGCGGCATCGACGAACTCGCGGTTCTCGACCGCCGTGCCGGTGATGTTGGCTATCACGATTTCCGGGCGGGTTGTCCGCTCGATCATGAACTGGTTCAGCGTTTCATCTGGGAAGATGAGTATGAGCCGGCTGCTGGTCGGGGGAACGAACCGAATGGTGGGGCGTTCCGGGAGGTTCCAGGCGTTTCTTTTCGCCTGCGCGGCGATGAGGGCCGATTTGGCGAGGTCGCGGCGATCGAAGGAGATCAGCTCCACCGAGGCGGACGCGAAGCCCGTCCAACGGGGATCGTTGGCGCGGGGAGATGTGCGGTCTCTGAGGAAGGAGTCGATGATGCGTTCCCGCTGATCGATTTCGTGGATGGCCGCCGAAGCGACGAGGACGAGGACCGTGCGGGTCGGGAGGTCCCAGACGTCGAAGGCGGTGGTTCCCTGGGGGAAGTTCGGCAGGGCGACGAACGACTCGCCTATATACCGTGCCGTGAAATGCGCGTCGGGTGTGGATGGTTCCCAGGTCAGGACACGGGCGACGGCCGCGGAAGCGCCGGAGTAGCGGAGGAAATCCCGGGGCGGGGCCAGTGGGCTGGCATCACCGGGCAGGATGGTCGACAGTCTCGATTCCAGTCTGAACTGGGCTTCGGCGAGCGGGCCGTCGATCCAGAGTGATGCCTTTGCCTCGTTGTCATGGTATTCGCCGATGGCCGTGGCGAGCAGGAGCTCGTTGAGCTGCGGATGAGCCGGCGGGGTGAGGGGCTGTCTCAGGCCGGCCGTGATCTGGTCGAACAGGCTGCCGAGCAGGGCTTCGGCTTCCTGAGCCGCTTGCGGAAGGAGCATGACGAGATGCGCCGCCGTCGGGGTTTCGATGAGGCGCCATTCGCCGCCGGCCATACGCATCTGCTCCGCGAAGGAACTCGTGCCGCCGGCCTTGCATACGCCGAGAAGCAGTTGGGAGATGTTTCGGGGCGAGGCCACGCCGTTGACCGTTCGGGTGGGTACACTCACTACAGCCCGACTGATCGCTTCGGGGATCAGGGCCGAAGCAGCCGAACTGCAGGCAAACAACAGAATCCCCAGCAGCCATACCTGCGCCTGCCGGGAAAATGTCCGAAGAAACTGCTCACGGGAAAGCGTTTTCATTTTCGGTGGGTATTATACGATACCACCATGGTCGAAGGTCAACACAAAAAGGGCGGTGAGATAATTTTTCGATATCGTCGTGTTGCGAAAGTTGCGAGAGGACGAGAGGAACGGTTACCCTTGTCTCCGTTGAAGCCTGCAGAATGACTACCCCCGTTCGCCCTGAGCCTGTTCGAAGGGCGGGTATCTCTCGTGCTTCGACGGGCTCGACACGAAGCGGGAACGCGACATTGGCTTTTGGTATGCAGGCATCGACAACGTGATACCAGAGGGAATGATGGACTCCTACCGGATTCTAATGGGTGAATGCGGGGCCGCGCTGATAATGAGCGCAGTGTTCATGGCCATTTTCGGAATCGCCGAACTGCTTCGCGGTTTCGACCTCGCACCGCAGGAAATGACCAGAAAATTCGTGCACCTCGGCGCCGGCCTCGTTTCGCTGAGTTTCGCCTATGTGTTCAAATCACCGATCACCCTGCTGATCATGCTGTTGGGGTTTGTCGCGGTCATGACTCTCGGAAAGCGCTGGCACCTGATGACGGCGGTTCACGGCGTCGAGCGCCGGTCGGCCGGCGACCTTCTGCACCCCCTCGCGATTTTCATCACGTATCTCTTCGCCGCCAGATTCGACAAGCCGCATTTCTACGCGATCGCTATCGCCGTCCTCTCGGTCTCGGATTCACTCGCGGCCGTCATCGGAAAATCCTACGGGTTCAAGCTGTACGAAGTCGAGGAAGACCGGAAGAGCATCGAAGGCTCGATCATCTTCTTCCTGTCGACGTTTCTGATCGTCCATCTCACCCTGTTGCTGGCGACGGACATCGATCGCACGGGAAGCGTTCTTGCGGCCCTTCTGATCGCCGTTCTGGCCACCGCCTTCGAGGCCGTCGCGCTTGACGGGGCAGACAATCTGGTCGTGCCCGTCGGCACCCTGTTCGTGCTGATGAAAATCACACGGCAGTCGATTCCCGAGATGGCGTTCCAGAACTGCCTCATGGGCATCATCTATTTCACGACGCACCTTGTCGCGCGGCCTTCGGGAAAGCTCGGTTCGTCAGGTATCATCGGCATCGCGCTCGCCGGATACGCCGCCTGGAGCCTCGTCACCTGGGATTGGTACATCCCCATTTTGACGGCGACGGTTCTTCTGTCCTGGGTCGAAGTCTTCCTCGAACGTCCCGGCCAATATACTGAACTGCATCGCATCAGGCCGGTCTTTTATACCTTCATCACGTCGTTTCTCTGGGTCCTCGGAGCGAACATGGAGTTCGGCACCGGCACGGATCATCTCTACGTGGTTCCTTACCTGGTCAGCATTGCAGGCAATCTGAGCGTCAGATGGTCCTGGTATCAACGGACGCATCCTGACGGACGCGGCTCGAAGCTTCCCCGGCGC
>MWAR01000302.1 GCA_002068715.1 bacterium ADurb.Bin374 | reverse complement strand
GCTGGCGACTCAGCATATACCAGATCGGCACGAGAGACTCGCCTTTCATCAGCAGGCTGTCTACCAAACGCAGCGCGTCCGGAAGCCGTCGCATGCCGATCGCGTCGAGAAGATCGAAAACGGTATCCTGTCTGAGGTAGGCGACGGACGACGCGACCTGCGCGGCCGTGACCGTTTTGCCGGTGCCGGCCGCGAGGCAGAGTTTCTCGATCTCCTGCGAAAGCAGGCGCAGATCCGCCCCGACGTTCTTCAAAAGAAGGTCGGCCGCGTCGGGGGCGAGCACAGAACCAAGCGCGCGCGTTTCCTTCTGGAGCCATTCAGGCAGCTTGTTCTCGAATGGCGGCCAGAAATCGATCTTTTCGGCCTTGTCGGCCAGTGCGAGCGCGAACTCGCCGACGACACGGGCTTCCGTGGTCAGAACGACGAAGAGTGTCCGGTCGGGAAGGGGCTGCGACGAAAGTCGCTCGAGCATTCCCCGGCGTTGCGCCGCCCCGAGGCTTTCGGGATGTGAGAGGACGAAGATCCTGGGGCTCAGGTTGAACGAGAAACAGTTCAGTTCTCCCAGGAGCGCATCGGGTGGCGCCGATCCGAAGTCGATCCGGCGGACGTTGTCAGCCTGGTCCTCGGGGGCGACGAAGGCATTGACGAGCTTCGAGATGGTTCGATCCTTGAGGAACTCCTCCCGTCCCGCGAAAAGCAGGAACGTCGTGTCGAGCTTTCGGGATTCGATCGCCGATTCGAGCGCCGCAAGATCCATATTTCCTCGTATAATTTACTGATATACAACATGATTCCCGATCGCGCGGGAACCTGCGAAAAGGCGCCCGCAGAAACTGCGGGCGCCCGGTGTGCGGAACGTCAGAAGGTTTTGGACAGGAAGACGCGATAGGCGTCGATCGTATGATGATAATCCGCTTTCGAGAGGACCTCGAACGGGGAGTGCAGGCTCAGCACGGGCAGGCAGAGGTCGAGGACGTGCATGTTCATCTGGGCCATGAACTTGGCGACGGTGCCGCCGCCGCCCTCGTCGACCTTGCCCATTTCGCCGAACTGGTAGGGGATCTTTTCGGCCCCGAGCAGCGCGCGGATGCGGGCTATGAACTCGATGTCCGCCTCGCTGCTTCCGGACTTGCCGCCGGCGCCGGTGAACCTGCAGATCCAGACGCCGTTTCCAAGGTAGCCGGAGTTGGTCGGATCGAACGCGCCGTCGAACGTGGGATCGATCGGAACGCTGGTGTCGCCGGAAAGAACGTAGGTGTTCGAGATGGCGCGCCGTAGATCGGAGTAGTCGGCGCCCTTGCTGGTCGCGTGCAGTAGGATGTTCATGATGTCGGAGATCATCATCGACTGTGCGCCGCTGGCACCGGCCGAGCCGATTTCCTCTTTGTCGAACAACAGGGCGATCGAGGTGTATTCGGGAACCTTGATTTCGCGGATCGCTTCATACGCCGCCATGACACAGGCGCGGTCGTCGTGGCCGAATCCGCCGATCATGCTGGCGTCGAACCCGACCTCGCGGGCTTCGAACGCCGGCGTGGCCTCGATTTCCGCCCAGGCGAGATCTTCCTCTTCGAGCCCGTATTTCGTGAAGAGATGCTCGAGAACGGCGCCCTTCACCCGCTCTTCCCCTTTCGAAGCGGGAGCGTTCTTGTCTTTCTTCGGAAGCGGCCGGTGGCCGACGAGAATGTTCAGTTCCTCGCCGCGCAGCGTCTCGTTGGCCTTGCGGTCGTTCTGGATCTTGGCGGCCAGGTGCGGCGCGATGTCGGTGATCGTGAAGACGGGCTCGCCGGGCTTTTCACCGATGGCGAAGCGGAGCGTCTTGCCCGCCTTGGTGACGGCAAACACATGCAGGGAGAGCGGGATGGCGGCCCACTGGAACTTCTTGATGCCGCCGTAATAATGCGTTTTGAACAGGGCCGTTCCGTATTTTTCGTAGAGGGGCAGAGATTTCAGATCGAGGTGCGGCACGTCATGATGAGCCGCGACGATCCTGAATCCTTCGACAGCCGGGTGTTTCCCGATCACGGCAAGGGCCATCGCGCGGTTCTTGCTGATGCAGAATACCCGGTCACCGGGCTTGAGCGATTTTTTGTCTTCGGCGGCAAGAGGCTTGAACCCGTCTGAGCGCGCGGCCTTTTCGATGAAGGCCAATGTCTCCCGCTCTGTCTTGCAGAGCGAAAGGAACTCGAGATACCGCTTCGCGCGCGCCGCCAGCACCTTCTCGGACGAGGGTTCGAGCACGTCCCAACCGCTTGCCTGCTGGTACTTCCGGATATTCGGATTCGTTGCCGCAGCGGCTGGCGCCGGAGCTTTTCCTGCTGTTTTCCTGGCTGTTTCCATCACGTTCCTTCCTTGCCGTCGTTCATTTTTTTGTAGGTACGGAGATGATCCTGTACCGGAGCAAATTCTAGCACACATTTCTCACAAATGTGCATCAAATTGTGTGGCATAAAAGCCTCGAGAGAGTGGTAAATCAATTCCCTGCTATTCTTTCCGTTCCATTGCGCTGGCGGTAATGACGAGTTCCGGTTTCCTCCATATACTGGCAAATATTCTACTCATGAAGGGAGTGAAGAATGGATAGGAGTAATGAATGCGAACGGTTATCTCTCTTTCCGGTGTTCCCACTCCGAGAAATTCCGGGGCTGTAGCTTGATTCCCTTCATGCGTGCGGAATCTCGTG
>MWAR01000301.1 GCA_002068715.1 bacterium ADurb.Bin374 | reverse complement strand
TCTGATTTTGCCGGTGGAATCATGGGCAAGGATTTTCTGAGCGCCGATCAGATCATTGCCGGCATGAAAAAGTTCCAGATCGTCCGGCTCGGTGCCGGGAGCGGGATGTTCTACGAAAACACACTCCTGGGCGATGATGGGCAGCCGGAATGGCTGGTTCATGTCGGCATCGACCGGAATAATTTTCAATATCACTACTGTAAAAGTGAATACCAGGCCCTGCGTCGGACAAACGACCTGCCGATACGCCTCAGCGCCGTCAGCAATGTGAAGTCTCCGTGGTGCGTAGTGGACGAAGCCATGGATCAACAGACCGCTGAGCGCATGGCCTCCCTGGCGAATGTCGGTCGGGTCATCGCGCGCGAGGTGCGACGGGAACACGGTGAAGAGATGCTCTGGATCGGTTTCCCCTGCCGCATTCTCGACAACTATACGCTGGTGGCGAAAGCCTCGTTGGGTAATGTCTCGATCGCAATCGATCAGCTTTGGCGGCAACTCTGGCTGCTTGCGGGAATGCTTCTCTGCTCTGGTGCGCTCATGGCCTGGCTGCTGACGGAGCAGGTGCTGCTCCCCCTGAGGGACGTCACGACCGGGATCGAGGCCATTGCGCGGCGCGATTTCCGGCATCGTGTGCCAGTCAGGTCTACGGACGAACTGGGCGACATTGCCGGGCTGATGAATCGTGTCACGGAGGGTATGCGCGATCTCGAAGTTGCGCGCGTTGTCCAGGAAAGCCTGCTGCCGGCCGAGGGAATCATGGTGGGCGAGTTCGAGATCGCCGGGATAAGCAGGGCGATGACGGACATCGGCGGGGATTATTTCGATTACACGGTGATCGGCGATAGCCATCTGGTCGGCCTTGTCGGCGATGTCGCAGGACACGGGGTGTCAGCGGCGCTGATCATGGGAATGGCGAAGAGCGCGTTTTCGCTGCTCGCGAGGTCTGACCAGCCGCTGGACGCCTTTGTGACGGCCTTCAACGAGCTGCTGGTCAGCCAGGGCGTGAAGCGCAAGCACATGATGACGATGTTCTGTTTCGCCCTGGATCTGAAAACCGGGCAGCTCGACGTGTTGAATAGCGGCCACAATTTTCCGTTCCATTTCAAGGCCGAACTCGGGACGGCGCAAGAGATCGAGATAGTCGGGCATCCGCTGGGCGTCAGGAAAAAGATCGTTCTGAAGCGGGGCCGGCTGGAACTTGGACCGGGCGATGCTCTCGTGCTGTATACCGACGGCCTGATCGAGTCGCGCAACACGTCGGGAGTCGTCATCGGCTACCAACGGCTCGCCGGATGGATAGCCGATCATGCCTCGCGGCCCGGGAAAAATGCAAAACAGGTTGCCGGCGCGATTTTCGACGCATTCGACGAATTCATCGGCGCCGAACCGGCCGGAGATGATGTGACGGTTGTCTGCCTGCGTCGCTGCCCTCTTGTAACCGGTGGCGGGAACGTGTAGGGTAATGTCGCCCGATTCGGGCTAAATCCCGGCGGCGTGTCCGCCGTTTCGGAAGGGTGGAGGATGACTCCGGAAGAAATCTGGAAGGAAGCGGCTGGGGGTTCCCAGAAAGCCTGGACGGAAGTGTATCGCCTGTTCGGAGGGCGGCTGTACCAGTTTTTTCTGAAGAACACCGGTCGGGCGAGCCAGGCCATGGACATGGCCCAGGAAGTGTTCGAGCGCATCTGGCGGCATCGTCAGGATTTCCGGACAGGCAGGCTCCAGACCTGGATATTCCGTATCGCGCGGAACCTGCTGATCGACGAGTGGCGCCGGCGGGGCCGGAGCGAGGTGCTCGTCGAAGAGGTGCCGGAAAACGCCGATCCGCAGTCGCACGTCGAGGCGACGGTGATCGACAGGCTCGAACAGGATGAGGCGGCGAAGCTGATCGACGCGACGCTGACGAAGCTGGCCGAGGACGACCGGCTCGTGATCGGGCTGGTGTATCTGGGCGGATTGTCGTTCCCGGAGCTGGCCGAGGTGATGGAGATTCCGCTTGGTACCGCCAAAACGCGGGTGAGACAGGCTCGACTCAGGCTCGAGTCGCACATGAGGGACCAGATGCACGGAAGATCGGCAGGTGAGGCGCTATGAACTGCAACGAATTCACCGAAAACATTCTCGATCACACCCTGCTCGAGCAGACCGTGGCCGACCCCGAGGCCGCGGCCCATCTCGAAAGCTGCTCCGCGTGTCGCGAACGGCTCGAATTCGAGCGAAGCCTGGCCGCCGGGTTCCAGACCATCGCCACCGAAGAGCCGCCGTTCGAGCTTGCGGGCCGGGTGCTCAACATCCCGGAATGCGTGACGGCCGAGGAGCGCTCAGCCGCGGGCCCGCAGCGTCAAGAGGGGCGGGCGGCCATGCCCGAAACCCTGGTGATCGCGCCTGAACCGGCTGGCAAGCCCGAAGAGTGCACCGCTGCGCATGTTCCGGAAAAACGTCCTGCCCGGGAGATCCCGTGGTGGCAGGCGTTCTGGTTCAGGGCCGGCGTTTCGTTCGCTGCCGCCGGATTCCTGCTTGCGATCGGCGTTTCGCAGCTCATGACGGCGGGTTCGTCAGTCGACCGTGAAAGAACGAACGTCGCCGTCGAGA
>MWAR01000300.1 GCA_002068715.1 bacterium ADurb.Bin374 | reverse complement strand
ACGACCTTCTCGACGCCGCCGAGCACGTTGTAGCAGTCGGCGAAGATGCCGCCGGTCGCGCTGCACGCGCCCATCGCCACGACCATGCGGGGGCCGGGCATCTGGTCGTAGACGTTTTTCAGCACTCGGGCGTTGCGGTGGTTCACCGAGCCGGTGACCACGAGAATATCCGCATGTTTTGGGTTGCCGACGTGCAGGACGCCGAACCGCTCGAGGTCATACAACGGCGTTAGACACGCCAGCAGTTCGATATCGCAACCGTTGCAGCTGTTGCAGTTGTAATGAACAATCCAGGGTGAGCGGTCGACGCAGCCGATCACGATTCATTCCCCTTTTTCATTTCCAGTAGAGCCAGATCAGGTTCGTCACCGAAAGGCCGAGGCCGACCGTCCACATGTGGGTGAGCATCCACTGGTAGGTCAGGCGGGCGCACAGGTTGTCGAACAGGATCTCGATAACATAGGCTATAATAGCGATCAGTATGCCAATTTTCCAGCTGGTGGCCCAGAATGCGGCCAGAACGAGGAACACCAGGGCGGTCTCATACCAGTGGGCAATCTCGAGAACGGCGAGGTAGGGGCCCGCATACTCGATCGTGATGCCTTTGACGATCTCCTGGTGGCCGTGATGCGAGGTCGCGAGGTCGAAGGGCGACTTTTTCAGTTTGATCGCGGTCACGAGCAGGAACGCGACGAAGATCAGCGGCAGGGTCAGCAGCAGGGGCTTCCCGGCGAGGGCGATGTCGCGGGCCATGAAGCTGCCGTTGGTCAGGAAAATGCCTATGACGAGCATGACGAGAATCGGCTCGTAGGAAAGCATCTGCATGATCTCGCGCTGGCTTCCGATGCGACTGTAGGGCGAGCGAACGCACATGCCGCCGAGGATGAGGGCGATGGTGCTCACGGCCACGACCAGCAGAGTCATGATCATGTCCTGGCCGAGCGCCAGCAGGGCCGTGGCGAGCATCAGGAAGAACAGGTGCAGCCAGGCATACAGCACCTGCGTGCGGTTGAGCATGACGCCTTCTTTTCCGAGCAGCTTCAGCACGTCGTAGACGGGCTGGAGAAGCGGCGGCCCGATTCGGCTCTGCATCCGGGCGTTGATGATGCGGTCGAACCCCTGAAGGAGCGCCCCCACCACCGGCGCGGCGATGACTGCAACGAGTGCGATCAACAGTTGTGGCATGTTCGTCATCATATCGCGATCACTCCGAACAGGCTGAGAATCAGAGCCAGGGCAACCGGATTGGCCCACGAGGTCACGTTTTCCTCACCGAAGACGGAAGCGAAGTAGTAGCTGCGCGACATCGCGACTTCCCTCCTGTCCATGATGCTGCGGAACTCGTAGGTCAGCTGGCAGTCGGTGACGTTTTCCCCGCACATGAAGGGCCTTCGGAGCTTCCCGTCGTCGACGGCCTTGAACGTCAGGAGCAGCGAGCCGGCGAGCAGAATCGCCAGGACGTAGATAGGCCAGGTCATGAAGGATTCCGTCATCTGGAGCATCTTCCAGGATGCGTCGGTCTGGCTCGAGATCGGATACATCACTTCCGCGAGGGGTTTGATGAACTTCTCGAAGAGCGGGAACGCGAGGAATCCGCTCAGGAGGGTCGCAAGGCCAAGGACGAGCATCGAACCGCTCATGACTGGAGGGAGCTCCTCCATCGTGTATGTGTGATGGTAGGAAACGGTCACGATGCGGCCCAGCCATTTCGCCCAGAAGACGACCGTCAGAGCGCTTCCGAGAACGATCATCAGCATCACGACCGGCGAATGGACGGCGGTTTCGATCGCGATCCACTTCCCGAGCAGAACGCCGAACGGGGGCATCAGCATCGCGACCATGCCGACGATGGCAATCACGGTCGTATAGGGCATCTTCTTCATCAGGCCGTGCATATCCTCGATATCGCGGCTGCCGATCGCCTGCTCGATCGTGCCCATGCAGATGAACAGCAGTCCCTTGGTGATCGCGTGGAACACGATCAGCAGGAACGCGGCCGCGTAGCCGAGCGGCGTGGACATGCCGGCACAGGTGATGATCAGGGCGAGGTTCGCGATCGTCGAGTAGGCCAGAACCTTCTTGCCGTTGCTCTGGCCGACGGCGAGGGCCGAGGCGGCCATGAACGTGAACGCGCCGGCAAGCGCGATGACCGTCGCGAGGCGTGAGCCGCCGAATCCGGGAGCCATGCGCATCACGAGATACACGCCGGCGTTCACCATCGTGCTCGAGTGAAGAAGCGCCGACACCGGGGTCGGGGCGAGCATGGCGCCGAGCAGCCAGCTCTGGAACGGCATCTGCGCCGATTTCGTCAGGGCTGCGACGGCCAGGAGCGCCAGCGGAACGAGGGCATGGGCCTGGTTGAAGGAGGTAAGCGCGTCGCCGTTTCCCTTGTAAACGGCCAGGAGCCAGCCGGCCTGCAGGCACACTCCGCCGAACACGTTGATGAGAATGGCTCTGCGGGCGCTCTGATCGGACTCGGGCGTGCGGTCATGCCCGATGAGGAAGAACGAGCAGAGCGTCGTGGCTTCCCAGAACGCCGACAGCCAGCGCATGTCGTTGGCCAGCACGAGGCCGTTCATGGCCCCGAGGAAGGCGGTCAGGAAAAAGAAGAACTGGCCCTGGCTCGCCTGGCTGTGAGGCCCGTGGTGCTCGTGACGCTCCATGTAGCCAATGGCATAGACGAGCACAAGCGCCCCTACGACCGACGTGATCAGGACGATCATCAGCGAGAGCTGGTCGAACACGAACGCCGCCTGCGAAGCAGTCTGCGGGACCCTGGGAAGGAACTCCAGGGCGAGTCCCATGATCGCCTGAATCACTCCCATCACGAGAACCGCCGTATGCCTGGTGAAATGCCCGATCGCGATGACCGCGGCAATCATCAGCCAGTCGAGGAGGATCGGCAGTGCGTGGGACGCGACGGGAATCTCGCCGTATGCCGGTCCCCACCTGGACAGGTAGAGCGCGGCCGCGGCGGTGACGCCGGCGGCGACGAGCGTCAAGCCGACCCGAAGTTCGCGGGCAGGCGCGAGCAGAATGCCGAGCCCGAACAACATCGGGCCGGCGATCAGGAGGAGCAGGAGCCAGGACACCATTATTTCACCTCGCTGTCTCGGACGCCTCAGCGCCACCGATTCCAAGCCCGTTTCCGGCCCCCAGATCGGTGGGGGCCCGGCCAAGCCGGTTCAGCAGCGCCAGCGCGTCTTCGATCTGGCTTGCAACGCTCTCATTCACGTGTGCCCGCCCCGGATACAGGTCATAGGCGGGCCGCACGGTTTCGGGCGTCAGGTTCAACATCAGAGAGTTTGCCCCGGCCGTCAGCCCCATCTCGCGGGCGCGCGGCTCGAGGGTTTCGAACGCGGTCGTCACCACAAGCCTGGTATCGCGCGGTTCGGCGATGCGGCAGGCAGCCATGAGCTTGCGTGTCATCAGCGTTCCCGCGGCGGGGGTTGCGGCAAGCGGGGTCGCGGGATGCGGCACCAGCGGCCCGAACGAGAACATGTCGGGTTGCAGGGAAACGGCGGTGCGAATATCGCCGACCAGGTCGCGGGCCGTCTGGCCGGGCAGGCCGACGAGGCCACCGGTGATCACGAGATAGCCCATTTCCCGGGCGGCGCGGAGCTGGGAAAGCCGGTCTTCCAGCCGTCGGCCCGGCCGCACACGCGCGTAGAGGTCGGGATTCGACGTTTCGAAACGCATCAGCAGGCCCCGGGCGCCCGCCTCGTAACAGCGGCGAAGCCCATCGATGCCGATCTCGCCAACGCTTATGAACAGCAGCAGCGGCCATCTGGCCTTTATTTCGCCGATGATCTCGACAATCTCATCGAGGGAACGGCCGGCGTCTTCACCCGACTGGAGGACCAGCGTTTTGAAGCCCCAGGTCTCGACCGCTTCGCGAACCGTGTTCAGCAGGGAATCCCGGTCGAGCCTGTACCGCGGAAGCGCCGTATTTCCAGCCGTCAGGCCGCAATAGAGGCAGGCACCCGAGCAGTGGCTCGAGAACTCGATGATGCCGTGCACGCAGCATGAGTTTCCCTGGCGCTTGTGGCGCAGGAAATTCGCGACCCGGAACAGGTAATCGACCTCGGCAGGGGTTTCCAGGGAAAGGAGCCGTTCGAGATCGTCGTCGGTGACGGGGCGTTCCTCGAGTGCGCGGTCGAAGAGGCTCAGCAGGCTGCGATCGATCGACGTGCCGTCGAGATGAAGCCGCGAAAGCTGGAGATCGCGCTCCTGGAGCTCGAAGAAGGTTTCCTTCCAGAAGGCCAACACCGAGTCGGCTTCGGAGGGAGGGATGCGCTGGATGACAAACCCGCCCTGGGCGTAGACGTAGTCACCGACGGCGAGATCGCGCATTTCGCTGATCGCGCGGCGAGGCTCGCCAAAATACTCGACGGTGACGTTCCGTCCCTCGATGCGCACGACCTTTCCCGGTATTGAGTAACACATTCGATGTCTGGGAGTCGCGACGACGGCGAACTCATCCCTTTCTGACGCCCCGGAGATGAGGCGAGATCGGTCCAGGGACTATACCAAGCATCCCCGCCCATGTCAACCAAAACCTGTCATACAAACCGTTTCCCAAGGGCACCCCTCCGCTGTCAGGCCAGCGTCGTTTCATCTGGAACCCGTCAGCGGGCGTTCAGAACCGATTCGCTTTACAAATCCGACTGATTCATGGTTGAATAAAAAAAATTCACCCGTGAGAGGTTTCGCATGGCACTCGATTTCGTTGTCGACAAAGCCCGTTGTACCAAGTGCGGCACATGTGTTTCGGACTGCCCCTCCCTCATCATCTCGCTCGAATCCGGCGTTCCGTCGATCAGGGCCGAGAAAGAGGGGAAATGCATCAGATGCCAGCACTGCCTCGCCGTCTGTCCGACCGGAGCCATTTCGATTCTCGGAAAGAACCCGGCCATGTCGGCCCAGATCAAGGGGCGATTCCCGGATACCGACAAGATGGAAGCGCTCATCAAGGGCAGACGTTCCGTGCGCCGGTATGTCGATGAAAATCTGCCGCCTGACCTGATCCAGCGGCTTCTTGAAGTCACCTCCCATGCGCCAACCGGCTGTAATTCGCGCCAGGTTTTCTTCAGCGTGGTCGACGACCGTGCCGTCATGTCGAAGATCCGCAACGAACTGCACGAGATCATCGAGGCACGCGCACAGGCCGATCAACTGCCGCCCGACCTCAAGTTCTTCGCGGATTTCGTCCCGCTCTGGCGTGACAAGAACGTCGACGCGATTTTCCGCCGCGCCCCGCACATGCTGGTCGTCTCGGCCCCCACCGCAGTCGCCACCCCCGAGCAGGACTGTATCATAGCCCTGACTCAGTTCGAGTTGTTCGCCCAGTCGATGGGGCTCGGCACGCTCTGGTGCGGTCTGGCCACATGGGCGTTCACCGACATCGCCCCGAAGTTCAAGGCGCGGCTCGGCATCCCGGAAGATCACCAGATCGGGTATGTCATGCTGTTCGGAAAGCCCGCCGTGACATACCATCGCGCCGTCCAGCATGCCCCGGCCGGCATTCACTATATAAAATAATATATATCAGACTCGACATCATGGCGGGAAGGTGAAACGATCCCGTTTCATCACGTAGAACTCGAGTCCGAGCGCCCCCCTCATCACCGGGAGTTCGATCGGCCGTCCTTCGGTCGCGGCAGCAAACGTCTCCATGTCAACCCTCATGTGGAACACCCGCCCCGGGACATCCCGCGATGCGACATCGAACGCGGTGTTCGGTGTCGCATCGCGATTTCGCGGGCTTTTTCCATACTCTAGATGTTTCTTCAGCACCATGCAGGAACTGATCGAGGGAAAACTGCTGAGCATGCAGCTTCGTGATATCTCGGTCGAGGACCTGCTGCGCCGGCCGCCTTCCGACATCAACCTGGCCGAGATCGCTGCATATATCACCGGAAAAATCGTTCTGGTGACAGGGGCCGGTGGAAGTATCGGCAGCGAGATTTGTCGTCAGATCCTGCCGTTCCAGCCCTCCCTGGTGCTGTTGCTGGGACATGGCGAGAACAGCATCTACACGATTCATCAGGAACTGAGCGAACGCCCGGACCTCGGACATACAAAACTGGTTCCGATTATCGCCGACGTCCAGCATGATGCAAAGATCCGAGCGGTGTTTCGTGAGTATCAACCGAACATCGTCTTCCATGCGGCGGCTCATAAGCATGTCCCATTGATGGAATCAAACCCCGAAGAAGCGATCAAGAACAACATTCTCGGCACCTCGAACCTCGTCCATGCGGCTCACGATGCGCAGGTCGAGCGTTTCGTCATGATATCGACCGACAAGGCGGTGAATCCG
>MWAR01000299.1 GCA_002068715.1 bacterium ADurb.Bin374 | reverse complement strand
AAAACGCCGTGGCATGGTGGCCGAGCCGCATGACGGCTTCGGCGAGAAGGGTTGCCTGGCGAAGATCGTCATCGATGACGAGGATATCAAGCGACGTGGTCATGCAGACCTCCGGAAGGTTGGGCGTGCGCGGGCAGGCGGAGCTCGAACGACGTGCCGGACCGGTCGGTTCCGGCGAGCTTCAGGCTGCCGCCTAGCGCGACGGCGAGCCGGTATGCATTGTACAGGCCGAGCCCGGTGCCGTCGGGTCGGGTGGTGTTTCCGGCCATGAACAGGTGCTCGACGATCTGGTCCGGAAGCCCGGGCCCATTGTCGGACACCGTCAAAACGCGACTCTGAGCGTCTTCGGAAAGGGCGATGCCGACGCTGCCAGCCCCTGTCTGTGCCGCGTTCGCGACGAGGTTCCAGACGAGCCTGCGCAGAAGCTCCGGGTCGGACTCGATGGGGGTCGGCCCGATGGCCGGCGTCTCGAAGCGCGTCGAAGGGAAGGCGGTCCCGAACGCGAGCTTCAGATCCTCCAGCCACGGGGCCAGGTCGAAAGCCTGCGGGTGGGGGAGGATGGGGCGGGTGGTCTGGAGCAGGTTCTGGACGAGGCCGTTCGCTTCGCGAACCGTCTGCTTCAGCAGCTCGAACCGGCGGGAAACGTCGGCCGACGGCGGTTCCCCGGAAGATGCCGTCGCGGCCAGGAGGGAATCGAGGCCCAGCGAAAGTGTGTTGAGGGGATTACGGATCTCGTGGGCGACGCCGGAAACGATTCGGGCAAGTCCCTCGCTTCGGCGCTCCGTTTCTTCACGTAATCGTCGCTGCTCGCGGAGCTCCTCGGCCCGGAACTCGCGGTGGCGCAGCAGGAGAAGGAACCCCAGGGAGAGAAGCCCTGACACCGTGATGGCTGCGAGCGCCGCCCCGCGCAGGGCGCCGAGGGTGGTGTCATCGAGCGTCAGGATGAACCTGCCGACAGGTTTCCCGTGAAGCATGATCGTTCTGGAAATGGACGGCAGGTCGGGAACGGGCGCGGATGAAGACGTTGCGGGCAGAATCGGCTTGCCCTGCATGTCGACGAGATCGAGACGCAGGATGTCGTGATGCTGCCTGAACCGCTCGATCAGGGCCGGGAGCCCGACGCTGCGTTCGAACCCGAGGACGAACGCGACATCCGCCAGGACGCGGACGAGCCCGCCGCCGGGCAGCTTCATCGCGATGCCGAACGCGTCGGCTTCGCAGAACATTCCCTCGGAAAATCCGAAGACATGCTCGGATTTCCCGCCGTGCAGGACTTCGTGACAACCGTAGGATTCCGGAAGCATAGTGGCCGTTTCAGATGACAGGCTGCTCGAAACGACCCTGCCGGCAGCATTGTAGATCGAGATCGAACGGATCTCGTTCCTTCTGACTATTTCCTCGAGACGATCGGCCCCTGGAATCACTGCCGACGAAGCAATATCTACGGCTATAGAACGTAGCCTGGCGCTGACGCGCTCTTCGAGGTAATGGCTCGCCTGCAGCGTCTGTTCGGCGCTTTCGAGAAGCGCGTCGGTCAGCAGTTCGGCGCGGCCCGCCGCCGACCGTCTCAGCAGAAGTTCGGTGTGGAACCCTGCGAGGACGTGCGTCGTCACGATGATGGCTCCGAGGAACAGCCAGATCGAAGGTGATCCCGTCCGCCTCATGATTCTATACGTACCCCTGTTCTTCGAGAAATGCTTCGACGATGGCGCGGACGTCCTTGCCCGTGACTTGTTCGCCTTTCACGGCGCATGCGAAGCAAAACAGCCCTTCTCGGGTTTCGACAAATCCGACATACCATCCCAACATGTATCTTTCCTTGTCGAAGGCGCCCGAACCGGTCTTGCCGTAGAGGGTGCCGCGGTCGGTCTTTCTGCAGCGCATGAGTTCTTTGAGGAATGAAAATGCCCTCGGGGAGAATGGAAGAGCGCCCGATACAAGCTTCTGCATGAGCAGCGCCTGCTCCGTCGGCGTGATGAGAATGGTCTTTCGGTTCTTTGCCGGGAGCCAGAAGCAATCGATTCCTGCCGAGATGTCCCTGTCTCCGTAATCGATCGAACGGAGCCATGACTGCATGCGTTCGAGTCCGATCGTGCGGGCCAATGCCTGAAACGCAGGCACGCACGAGACCTGAAACGCCTCGCGCAGGGTGAGATCCCTGTTCCAGGAGGCGATCGCTCTCGTCTGGCCGTCCCATGTGTAAAAGCCTTGATCGGGATCGGTGAGAAGCCCGGTTTCATGGCCGATCAGGGCATTCCAGATCTTGAAGGTGGAGCATGGCGGGAGGGGTTCTGTGGCGACGCCGGTCCCGTACGAACGGACGGCCCCGGAGGAGCAATCGATGATGACGAGTGCACCTTCCTTCCCGGCGAAGAGACGCTGGACACCGCTTTCCGGAAGAGGACGGGGGGCCTGGCCGTGTGCTGGTAATACGAGAGCAAAAAGAAGAACGGCAACGAGGGATATTCCGAAAGAACGATAATATAGATACTGATATACGTTCATTGAACGCGCCTGTCGGAAAAGGATGAGCCAGAGAATATGAACCAACGGGAAAATTGCGGGGAGCAGATGAAATATATCACGTCTGAACGAACCCGGCGGCGTCAAGGCCAGTCGATGGCTTACACGCCGGCTGGAAGCTTCGACCGCATCATTTTTTTACGATCCAGCCTGCGTCCGTCGACCACGAAGGTTCCGCGGTACGCTAGCCCGGCCTCCTCGATGTAGACCCCGAAGAAGCGGCTGAGGGCGCCCGTAGGATCGGCGAGCATGGGGTACTTGATCTTCTTGATGGTCGGAGACGCGTCGTGCCAGGCCTTGTGGACGAAGTGCGTGTCGGTGCTGACCGAGTAGACCTCCACGCCCAGCTTCTGCAGTTCCTCGTACTTGTCCGCCAGGTCGCCGAGTTCGGTCGGACAGACG
The DNA here is from genome assembly GCA_002068715.1 of bacterium ADurb.Bin374. The sequence goes on along the minus strand of MWAR01000299.1, from coordinate 473 downwards.
AAGGTGAAGTCGGCCGGATAGAAGAAGAACACCGCCCATTTTCCCTTCACGTCCCGATCGGTGACGGTCTTGAAAGTGCCAGCGTGATAGGCCTGTACCGCGAAGCTGGGGATGGTCGAGTTGATGATGGTCACCGAGCTCTCCTTTCGTGAGGGGGTCGCTCCTTGCTGCTGCCGCGCCCGCGATACGGGGGCGGGCAGAGCGCGGCCCCGGAGGTCGACGGCAGCCATAGGTCGCGACGCCGCCCGGCACCAAGACATCGTCCCTATCTCAGTGATAGGTCGCGGTGATGACGCGCGCGCTGCCCCTGCGGCCGCCAGGGGCGGACGGCGCGATCGCGATCCGGTCCGAGGACCCGGCGCCACCTCGACAATGCTCCCGACGCGTTCGCCCCCACCACCACGGCGAAGGCCGCGCGAGGCGACCGCGACCTCGGCGCCGGAAACGGACTCCGCCGGCTCGCGCCCGGGATC
>MWAR01000298.1 GCA_002068715.1 bacterium ADurb.Bin374 | reverse complement strand
CCGATGATCGCGAACTCGAGTCGGCCGCTGCTGCCGAGCGTGCCGAGCATCAGCGTTCCGCAGTCGATCCCGACGCCGATCTCGTAACGGAACAGGCCCTCGGCGGCCCGGGACGCCTGGATCCGCCCGTGTGCTTCCATCATCGCGAGACCGGCCTGCACCGCTCTGCGCACGCCCGACTCCCGGTTTTCGTCTTCGAAGACGGCAACGATCGCGTCGCCGATGAACCGGTCCACCCGGCCGCCGAACCGCTCGATTCCGGGGGTCAGGGCCGCCATATGCCGGTTCAGCAGGGCGACGATCTCATCCGCCGGGTGGGTTTCCGACATCGTGGTGAAGGAGCGGATGTCAGATACCAGGAGGGTTCCCGTCACCGAGCGGGGCTGAACGGCCTGATCGGGTGCCCGGCCCGAAAGATTCTGCTCGAGAGCGCCCGAAACGAACTTTCCCAGATACTGGCGTTCGCGGAGGCCGTCGATCATCTCGTCGAACGCGTTCGTCATGCGGCCGAGTTCGTCCGTGCGAGGCAGGGCGAGCTTGCCGGGATCGCCGCCCGCAGCGGCTTTCCTGAGGCCGTCCTCGACGAGCCCGAGCGGTCTGATCAGGTGCTCGAGCATCATCCGGCCGAGCAGATACAGGATGCCGGCGAACACGGCGGAGAAGATAAACAGCAGATGCCGGTTACGTCGTTCCCCGTCGAGGATGTCGCGCAGGGAGACGCTGGCGCCGATAACGTAGTTTCCGGCTTTCCGGCAGGGGACGGCGATGAACGCCGTATCGTCCGCCCTGCTGACGATTTCGGTTTTCAACCGAGCCGCCGTTTCCATGGTGTGCCGGAGCCGGATGCCCGTCCGGGTGTTCCAGACGGCGGAGACTGGGCTCGGAAAGAAGGGGGTCATGCCGCCCGGCTTCGTCTCTCCGGCAGCGAACTCGGTGCGGCCCGCGATTGCGTGCATCGCCAGATTCGTCACGAGATGCCTGCGGAGCGCCTTCTCGGCGGCGACCTCATAGATGACGTGCGCGAGGATGCCGCCGCGGTCCGAAAATGTCTGGGAAAGATACAGACTCGTCTCCCCGCCCGTCAGACGGAATGTCTCGGCATGCTCGAGGAAGTTCAGATAGAAGTTTCTCGTGGTGTCGAGTCCGATCGAAACGAACACCGTCATGTAATTTTTCTGGGTGTCGGTGAGGCGTGGAAGAGCGTTTTCGGGGGTTTCCGGAGCGAAATTGGCATGGGCGAGCCGGACGATCGAAGCGAAGAAATCACACTTCTCCTGGTTCGAGTCGCCGTTCGGTTTCTTCGATGGATATACCGCACCGTATCCGCCGGGGCGATAGACGTGCATGACGTCCAGATCGATCCCCCGACTCCGGAAAAACTCATGCGCCTGGCTGCCGGACCGATTCATGGCTGCCGTATCTGATGAAAGATAAGTATTGATATATATAGATGAAGAAGCGAGTTCGTTCGCGGTCTGGAGAAACTCTCGGTGAACGAACGAGGTCTTGTGATCCGCCTCGTTGAGCTGTTCGAGGGCCTCCTGGGCGGTCTGCCGGATGAGTCGTTCCGCCTGGAGTTCGATGGCGCTCGTGCCGATGAGCAGCAGCAGACTCAGCGGCGCCAGGCCGATGAACAGCAGCAGGAAGCCAAATGAGATCCGGAGCGAGACGAACGGGGCGAGATCGAAGAGGAGGGATGCGGGCAGGAGCAGCGCGAACGTCACGGCAGCGACGAGGCCCGCGAATCGGAGCCGCTGGAGCGTCATCGACGGTTGTCGGGGAGGCTCGGAGAAGATCCAGGCCTGGAGGGGGTGATCGTAAGAGAAAAAGCCCTTCATCGCCCAGAATCGGGGCGTTCTGATCATGCCTCCCGCCGGAAGTCCGGCATTGGCCGCGGCGAGTTCCCGGCACTCCTTCCAGATCGAAGACAGCGAATTCCCTTTCAGGCTGCGGGAGAGCGAGACGGCCTTCACGTCACGGTTTTGCGGGAACGGGTGAAGATACGGGACGAAGTGCCCGCCCGACCGGGAGAAGGTTGCGAGCAGGGTGTGTCGCAGGGCGAGATGAGGGGTGAAGGCGTCGGCGGGAAAAAGAATTAGGAACGCGCAGGCATGTGCGGGGCCGGCTTCGGCGATATTCCAGTAGAGCAGGTGCTTGCGGCCTTCGAACTGGACGGGAGTGACGAGGCCGGTGCGCGACGACGGAAACATCCCCGGGTCAGTGTCTTCCCCGAGCAGACCGCGCATCAGCCGCTGGGCCGCCTTTCGTTCGACAGGCCGGCAGGGGCGGGGCGTTCCCTGGGCAAGCAGGATCCTGAACAGTTCCTCCATGACGCGGGTCTTGCCTGTGGCAAGACCATGGCCGCTCATCAGCCTGACTTCGCCCTTGTCGTCGATCGAGCAGGCGTAAAGCCTCGTGCCGGCGGGCCGATGTGTCTTGGCGAAACAACGTTGGAACAGGCTGCTTAGGCGTTCTGCTGGCGCGTCTGCGGGGGAGCGTCGGAGTCCGGTCTGAAGGGCGGTGGTCATCCGCCAGCCCATCGACTCGATCTGCGATTCGACGGTGCAGGAGGAGGCGAGCATGCCGAGGAAGCCTTTCGCGGAGCGTTCCCAGGTGGCCTGTGCCAGTTCCTGCGCTCTCGTTTCGCGCCAGGCGAAGCCGAACTCCAGGAGTCGCAGGAAACACAGCGCGAGCAGCACCGGAACGAGGAGCGGCAGGCTCCGCTTCACTCTCGCAGGCATCGACAGGACTGACACGGCTTGTTTCCTCGGCGGGCATCCCGGCCTGAACCGGGAGGGAATCAACGTTCAGGCGAGCGAAACATCATAGCAAAAATACACAGCCATGCAACTGTTTTATGAAAGCCCCGTTGCTGCAATCAGAGGGCGCAGGAGGTCGGGAAGACGGGTTCGCTGCCATTCCCGCTCTTTTTCCGCGGCCAGGGGGGCTGAAGACGATGCGATGACTGCCGCAACGGCGTAGGCCGCGGCGTGTCGGGCGTGGCCGGCAACATGCGCGGTTGCCGCGGCATGCCCTGCCGCGCGTGCGGCCTCTCTCGCGGCAGGAAGAATGGCGGCTCGCGCGGCTGCGTGAGCGGCGAAGGCCGCGGTTCGGACGGCGCCCATCGAGATGTCCTCCCCACGCGCCCAGGCCCGCACTGCATCGATGGCCTTGCGAGGCCGGTCGTCATCCGGATGGACCTCTTCGAAGAATGGAAGGACATGTTCGGCGCAGCCGGCGGCCCAGAGTGCCAGAGCCACATGAGCAGGGCCGGCTGCGGATTTCCGGACCGGATGCCCCGGCTTTGACATGCGGGATCCGCGTTTCGTGCCGCTCAACGGGGGGCGACTTCCTTCAGGCGTTTGATGAAGGTCTCTATCTTTTCGTTGCCCGGGGAAACGCGGCGCGCGATCTCGATGTGCTTCCAGGCTTCGCCGAAATTCTTCTCGCGGGCGGCCATCACGGCCATCATGAAGCGGGCGTGCGCGTGGGCAGGCTGACGCTGGAGCAGTTGCCGAAGGCTGTCGCGGGCCGCCGGGTAATCGTTGCGTCCGAAATGGCGCAGGCCGGCCTTGAGATCCGCTTCGTCACGAATGTCGATGGCTCCCTTTCCGGCCGCCGTCCCCGGATTCGTGGGGGTTGAAGGGCCGCCGCTCGCGCCTGCGGCCGCCTGTTTCCGGCGGAACTCGATGAACCGGTCGCGAATCTCGAGCGCGATCTCGGCCACGCGCGGCTCGGGCAGATTCAGGTGGGTATCCTCGAACTCGATCATGATCGATCTGAACCCCACGCGATACATGGCATAGTTTGTCATATTGTTCTCATTGGTGCCGACGCGAAAACTGAGACGGCGGGCGATATCGGCGCCCGGCACCTGCATGTCGCCGATCCGGATGTCCTTGACGAGAGCCTTGCCGGATGCCGAGGCCCGCTTCAGATTCTCGCGTCCCATCGTCTCGAGGCTGTCGATCAGGTCCCGGACGGCGCTTCCGTCGCGCATGAAGAACAGCGACAGGCCGTTGGGGTTCTCCGCGCTGGGGTGGCCGAACGCCAATCCCTGCACCGCGATGAACTGCGGCAGCAGCGAGTTCAGCTTCTCGGCCGGCATTCCGCCGTAGAGGGCCTTGAGCTTCATGACACCGAGATCGCTCTGCTGGACCTGCCAGGGTCCCCCGC
>MWAR01000297.1 GCA_002068715.1 bacterium ADurb.Bin374 | reverse complement strand
GATCGGGCGGCGCGGGTCCTTGATGCCGGCCCGTGATCGCAGCACTGCGTCCGCGACGAGGCTGACCGCCTCGTCCTGGCCGATGACGCGCTCATGTAGCAGGGTGTCGAGCTTCATCAGCTTCTCGCGCTCGCCTTCGACGAGCCGCGTGACCGGGATACCCGTCCAGCGGCTGACTATCGCGGCGATCTCTTCTTCGTTCACCTCCTCGCGCACCAGGCGGCCGGTCGACTGCTTGCGCTTCAGCTCCGCCTCGAGTTCGGCCAGCTGCTTCTGTGCGGCCGGAAGCCTGCCGTGACGCAGTTCGGCGGCTTTCTCGAGGTCGTAGGACCGCTCGGCGGCCTCGACATCGCGATGCATCTTCTCGATCTCGGCGCGAAGCGCCTGCACTTTCCGGATAACGTCCCGCTCGCTTTCCCACTGGGCTTTCATCGCATCCGAGCGGGTTTTCAGGTCCGCGATCTCTTTCCGGACATCGGCCAGCCGCGCCGCGCTCGCCTCGTCCTTCTCTTTCGCGAGCGCCGCTTCCTCGATCTGAAGCTGCATGATCCGACGCGTGACCGTGTCGAGCTCCGTCGGCATTGAATCTATATCTGTGCGTATAGTTGCGCAGGCCTCGTCGACCAGGTCGATGGCCTTGTCGGGCAGGAACCGGTCGGTGATATACCGGTGTGACAACGTCGCCGCGGCGACGATCGCCGAGTCGGCGATGCGGACGCCGTGGTGCACCTCGAACCGCTCCTTGAGCCCACGGAGGATCGAGATCGTGTCGGGAACGTCTGGTTGTTCGACGAGAACAGGCTGGAAACGGCGCTCCAGCGCGGCGTCCTTCTCGACGTGCTTGCGATACTCGTCGAGTGTCGTCGCGCCGATGCAGTGCAGCTCGCCGCGCGCCAGCAGGGGCTTGAGCATGTTGCCGGCATCCATCGAACCTTCGGCCTTGCCGGCCCCTACGATCGTGTGCAGCTCGTCGATGAACAGGATGATGCGGCCCTCGCTCTGCTTGATCTCGGCCAGGACGGCTTTCAGACGCTCCTCGAACTCGCCTCGGAACTTCGCGCCGGCGATCAGGGCGCCCATGTCGAGCGCGAAAATGGTCTTGTCTTTCAACCCTTCGGGAACGTCGCCTCGCAGAATGCGCTGGGCGAGCCCCTCGGCGATGGCCGTCTTGCCGACGCCGGGCTCGCCGATCAGGACGGGATTGTTCTTCGTCTTGCGCGACAGGATGCGGATGACGCGGCGGATCTCGTCATCGCGCCCGATGACCGGGTCGAGCTTGTTCTTTCCCGCCTCGCGTACGAGATCACGACCGTATTTCTCGAGCGCCTCGTAGGTCTGTTCGGGGTTGGCCGAAACGACGCGCTGGTTGCCGCGGGTCTCGGTGAGAGCCTTGAGAAGCCGCTCGCGATCGATTTTGAACGAGGCGAGCAGTTTTCCCGACGGCGTCGATGAACCCGAGGCGATCGTCGCGAGCACCAGGTGTTCGACGGACAGATACTCATCCTTCAGGGCCTTCATCTCGGATTCCGCATTGACGAGAATCTGCGACAGCTCGCGTGTGACATACACCTGGTCGGGCCGCATGCCTGGCCCCGAGACGCGCGGTTTCCGGGTGATTTCGCCGATCAATCTCGATTTCAGGTCCTCGAGCGGAACGTTCATACGGTTGAACAACCGGGGAACGAGCCCTTCCGCATCCTCGAGCAGCGCGGCGAGAAGATGCTCCGGCGAAACTTCGGTGTGCCCATACTCCACGGCAAGGTTCTGCGCCTTCTGCAGCGCTTCCTGCGACTTCTGCGTCAAACGATTCATATCCATGACTATTTAACCTCCGATGTCACCGAAAGGGCGGTACACATGATATCCGAATCTTAACTAACAAAAAACGTGCCACTGCAGAAGATCGCTTCCAAAGCCAGTTTCCTACGCCCGGGTGAATGCGACGTCGCACCTGAACCACACATGTGCGACGTGCCCGTCGCACCTGGTGGACAATCGTGAGTATTGATTCCTGCATACCGTAAAGCCAATTTCGCGTTTCCGTTCGTGCTGAGCTTGTCGAAGCACGAGAGCCCCTCGCCCTATTTGCAGGCTCAGGGCGAACGGGCGGTGTTCATTCTGCATGACTCCGTGGTTCGGGGCGCATCGCGATGCGCCTGTTTCCCCCTTGATATGCTTGACGGTTGGGATAAGGTACTATATACCCATAGGACATGCAGCCCATGAGAGCAGCATGACAGGGAAAGGAGCAGGATTCATGGCACAACGCGGTATCCGTGAGTATCACGGCAAGAAGATGCTGGCCCGGCATCTGGGCGAGTATCTGAGCGGCGGCATCGGCTACGATGGCAAGATCGTTCTCGTCGATGAAAAGACCGACTGGAAGCAGCTTCGCACGGACAACCCCTGGCTCGGTTCGATGCCGCTGGTCGCCAAGCCCGACCAGCTGTTCGGCAAGCGCGGCAAACACGGCCTCGTTCTCGTCAACAAAAACTTCGACGAGACGAAAGCCTGGATCATGGAGCGGATGGGCAAGGCCACGAAGGTCGGCGAGACGACCGGCACGCTGACCCATTTCCTGATCGAGCCCTGCGTCCCTCACGAAGCCGAATACTACGTCGCGATCAAGTCGACGGCTGAGGGCGATGTGATCTACTTCTCGCTCGAAGGCGGCATCAACGTCGAGGAAAACTGGGAAAAAGTCGTCCAGATCCCGGTGCCGGTGCTCGCCGGCATCGACGCCGTCGACGTCGAAAAGATGCTTCCCGCCGCGCTCGGGAAGAACAAGAAGCTCGTCACGAAATTCGTCATCGGCCTGTACAAGTATTTCGCTGCCATGCACTTCGCCTATCTCGAGATCAATCCGTTCGCCATCGCGGGCGAGTCGATCATCCCGCTCGACATGGTCGCCAAGCTCGACGATACCGCCGAGTTCTGCGCGGCGAAGTTCTGGGGCGACGACATCGAGTTCCCGGCTGCGTTCGGCCGCACGCTCTCGCCGGAGGAACGGAAAGTGCGCGAGCTCGACGCGATGTCGGGCGCTTCCCTCAAGATGACGTTGCTCAACCCCGACGGCCTCGTCTGGAACATGGTCGCGGGCGGCGGCGCCTCGGTCATCTTCGCCGACACCGTGTGCGACCTGGGCTACGCGAAGGAGCTGGCCTTCTACGGCGAGTATTCCGGCGACCCCAGCACCCAGCTCACCTATGAATACGCGAAGGTCGTCATGGACCTGATGACCCGCAAGCCCGATCCGCAGGGACGGCCGAAGTGCCTGATCATCGGCGGCGGTATCGCCAACTTCACCGACGTGGCCAAAACCTTCACCGGCATCATCATGGCCATGAAGGAGTTCGCGAAGAAGCTGCAGGCCGTGAACGCCCGCATCTTCGTGCGGCGCGGCGGCCCGAACTACCACGAGGGACTCGCCAAGATCAAGGCGGCGGCGGCCGAGCTGGGTCTGCCGATCGAGGTTCACGGGCCCGACTACCACATGACCCGTGTCGTGCGCGACGCCCTGCAGACGGCGTGACAGCGGAAAGGAAGCAGAGACGATTATGAAACGACCGTCATATCTTCTGTTCGACAGGAACACCCGTGCGATCATCTTCGGCATGCAGACCAACGCGATCCAGCGCATGCTCGATTTCGACTACTGCTGTAAACGGGAAAAACCCTCCGTGGCCGGCGTCGTCGATCCGGGCCGCAGCGGCACGACCAAGTGCTTCTACGGCAAGAAGGAAATATTCGTGCCGGTATATCCAGACATCGCCTCGGCCGTCGCTGAAAACGCCGACGTCGACGTGATGATCAACTTCGCCTCGTTCCGCTCCGCCTACGACACGACGATGCAGGCGCTCGACATCGAGCAGATCCGCACTGTCTGCGTCATCGCCGAGGGGATTCCCGAGCGGTTCTCGCGCCACATGCGCGCCGTCGCCATCGAGCGCGGCAAGGTCATCATCGGGCCGGCCACGGTCGGCGGCATTGCGGCCGGCGCCTTCAAGATCGGCAACACCGGCGGCACGATCGAGAACATCTGCTCGTCCAAGCTGCACCGGCCTGGTTCGGTCGGCTTCGTCAGCAAGTCGGGCGGCATGTCGAACGAGGCCTACAACATCATCGCGCGTAACAGCGACGGCCTGTTCGAAGGCATCGCCATCGGCGGCGATGCGTTCGCCGGTTCGAACCTGCTCGAACACCTGATGCGCTTCGAAGCCAACCCGTCGATCAAGATGCTCGTCTGTCTCGGCGAGGTCGGCGGCGAGGAGGAGTGGCGCATCGTCGAAGCCCTTCGTTCGGGCAAGATCAAGAAACCGCTCGTCATGTGGGTCACCGGCACCTCGATCAAATATATGCCGAAAGGTATACAATTCGGCCACGCCGGCGCCAAGGCCGACGCGAGCCGCGAGACCGCAGAGGCGAAAAACGACGCCCTGCGCGCCGCCGGGGCCGTCGTGCCGACCTCGTTCGACGATTTCGACAAGGCGATCAAGGAGACCTTCGACAAGCTCGTCGCGAAGGGCGCCCACAAGCCGATCCCGGACGTCGAGCCGCCGGCGATCCCGATGATGTATAAAGAGGCCTCGGCGCGCAACATGGTGCGCCGGCCCACGAACTTTACCTGCACGATCTCTGACGACTCCGGCGAAGAGCTGATCTACGCCGGTCACAAGATCAGCAAGGTGATCTCGGAAGGCTACTCCCTCGGTGAGGTGATCGGCCTGCTCTGGTTCAAGGAGCGCCTGCCGAAATGGGCCGCGGGCTTCATGGAGAACGTGCTCAAGCTGTGCGCCGACCACGGTCCCTGCGTTTCCGGCGCCCACAACGCCATCGTCACGGCCCGCGCCGGCCGCGACCTGATGAGCGCCGTCGCCGCCGGCATGCTCACGATCGGCCCGCGGTTCGGCGGAGCCGTCGCCGGCGCCGCCCTCTCGTTCAAGGCCGCCCGCGACGCTCAGCTGACGCCCGAAGGCTTCGTCGAGCACATGAAGAAGAAGAACGAGAAGATCCAGGGCATCGGCCACCTGATCAAGAGTCTCAAGAACCCTGACATGCGCGTCGTCCTGCTGAAGAAGTTCGCGAAGGAGCACTTCCCGGCGACGCCCCTGCTCGATTACGCCCTCGAAGTCGAGCAGATCACGACCTCGAAGAAAGACACGCTCATCCTCAACGTCGACGGCTGCATCGGCGTCCTGTCGGTCGACATGATGTACGGCCTCGGCTGGAGCGAAGAAAAAATCCAGGAAGTCGTCGACAGCGGCGGCCTCAACGGCCTCTTCCTCCTCGGCCGCACGATCGGCATGATCGGCCACTACATGGACCAGCGTCGCCTCGAAG
>MWAR01000296.1 GCA_002068715.1 bacterium ADurb.Bin374 | reverse complement strand
CTGATCCCGCCGCCGTTGATGACGCCGATCTGGCCGGGAACTGCGTTCAGAAGCGAATCTGCGACGACATTGCCGAGGTTCGTCTCTTGCGAACGGACAAGCGGACGGTCGCCGTCGAGTCGCGTCACCGTTTCCGCGAGCTTCTCTGATGTTTTCTCCTCGACTTGCTTCCAGAGCTGGTCGACGGTCGATTTGATGGAGGGATCCTCGGGCATGTCGGACGTCAGGGGTACGAGGCCGGCGGCCGTCACGATACAGCGTACGCCTTGGCCATCGGGCTCGAATCGGAGATCGAGTCTCGAGACGTGGCTTCCGAACTCGCCCGGCTGGCTGATGAACCGGTGCCCGGCACTGCTGCCCTCGACGAGCGGCGGATCGGCGAACATATGCGAATGGCCGCCGAGGAAGCCGGTGATCTCGGGAAACTGCGCGGCGAGCTCGAGATCGCGGTTCCAGCCGGCGTGTGTGAGGGCGAAGATCGTGTCACAGCCCTGGGCTTGCAGCTTTTTCACTTCTCTTCGAAGGGCAGTAACCGCATCTTCCACCACGATTCCCTTCAGGTTCGCCTTGGGGACGTCGTTTTCGAGTTCCTCGTCGGTGATACCGATCAGGCCGAGCTTGAACGTCTGCCCGCCGACGGGGATGCTGACGATGGTCGACTGCTTGACCAGTCCGGGGAGCGACTTGTTGGCGGTGAATCGGAGGTTCGCCGAGAGAATCGGGAACGACACATCGCGAAACGCCTCATGCAGCGCATCCTGGCCAGCGTCGAACTCGTGGTTGCCGATCGCCATCGCGGCGTAGCCCATCCGGGACATGAACGTAGCATCGGGAATCCCCCGGAAAAATCTGAAGAAAAGGGTCCCCTGGAAAACGTCACCGGAGGAGAGCATGACGAGTTTCTTGCCGGAGGCCTCCAGGCGGTCTCGATACGCTTTCATCCGTGCGTAGCCGCCCATGGCCGTTCCCGAGGCACAGTCGAACGGCATCAGGTGCGCGTGGATATCTGATGTATGGAGGACGGTGATCTCGACGGGGGCGGTCAGGTTGGCTGCCGTGGCCGGAGCCTGGAAAATGGTGAAAACGCAGAGAGCCGCGACGAGAGCCGATCCGAGAATAGAACGGAGTGATGCCATTCCTGACCTCGCTTTCCGACGCCGTGCGAGCGTCGGAGAAAATGTGTATGTATATGGGATCAATTGTAACGTGATCCGCGCGGAAGGGCAAGAGGAGAATGCGTCAGTCGGACGCGGCGATGTCCTCGAAGGAAGCCGCTTCGTCGGCTTTCCGGGTTGCCGCATCGAGGGCCTCGTCGTCAGCCCTGATTTCATTGCGGCTGTTTTCCTGCGTGCCCATGAAGACTCCCGCGGCTTTTGCCAGTCCGCTCAATCCGGGGATCAGCTGCGGTGCGAGAATCACCGCAGCTTCGCCGGCGTTTGCCGGCTTGTTCTCGGCAAGTTTCGCCAGGGTGGGAAGCGCCGGATGGATCAACGGGCCATACGTGACGAGCATGCTCACTGCCTGTTCCCTCCACTCGCCCTTAGCACCGAGAAGCTGTCTGACGGCCGGTGTCCAGCGATCTCCCTGGGAGGCAATGTCGAGATACGCGCGGGCGACGGCCTCACGTATCCGCGCGCTAGGGTCGCCCAGGCTCTTCGCGAGCTGGGGGAGGGCATCGGTCGCCTTTCCTCCGAGGGTTCCGAGGATGCGCGCCGCACGGACGCGCAGGGCGCCAAGCTTTCGGTCGGATACGACCGCCGCGAGATCCGACCTCGCCTCGCGTGCCTCGTTGCCGAGTCGTTCGCTGAGATCGAGGCCGGCGCGAACCAGGCGAAGATTCTGTCGCCGCATCATCTCGCGGATCACCGGTACAGCCCTGGTTCCGAGGCGGGACAGACGTTCGAAGGCGCCGCGGGCCTTTTCAGGCTCGAGTAGGCGGTCGACGTCTTCAACGAGGGCGACCGCATCAGGGTTCGGCAGGTCCGTTGCCGTGGCAGTGACATTCCCGGTGACCGCCACTGCATTTGGGTCGGGGCCATGGGCCTGCAACGAAGCACAGCAGAGGAAGAAAAGCGGGATGCTTCCGAGGAGCGGGAGAAACCGGCGGTTCTTAGAAAAACGCATGATGGGAGTATACCACGCCGCCTGTTCGTCGTGCCTGTCCGAATCCATGATGTAACGGCCTGTGGGAGAGTGTTTTTGGGAAAAATGCTGTCAGGGTATGGAAACTCGCTGCGCTTTATGGTATCTTCCCCTACCGACCGAGAACCACCCATTTCAATCAGGAGGAAGCTATGAAGAACGTTGAACTGACCGTCGAGGGACACATCCTCACCATCAAAGTCGACCTGAACAAGGAATTCGGCAAATCTTCGTCTGGAAAATCCTTGATCATCGCCACCACCGAAGGCAACTATGCCCTTCCCGGCCGCGATGAAAAAGTCGGCCTCAACGTCTACAGGAAGACCTCCTGAGTTTTTTTCGTCGGCCCTCGAAAGCCGGCCTGCTCATCAGCTGAAAAAACGCGTTTTCCGGTTCCCGCATCGGGAAAACTGCCGGAAAACGCGTTTTCCTGTACGAACATCAGGGAGCACATGGACATGATTCGAACGATTCGGTTTCTGGCGATGGCTTCGATGGTTCTGTTCTTCGTTCAGCCGACGGCCGCCCTCGATGTCGCGACCGGCTCGGTCTGCATCAAGGGCGAACCGTCGCAGGTGAAAGGGGCTGGGCCGCTTCCGTACAACTTCAGGGTGATCGACGACCGCCTGTTCGCGGGAGGAACGTTGTTCAACCCTGAAACCATGGCGAACGATGAGGCGCTCGTCAGGCGGTACGTGCGCGACCTGCGCGGTCGGGGGGTGAGAACGATCGTCTCCCTCCATGTCCCCGCCGGAAAGGACAGGTTCAACGACACCCTGAAACGGATCTGTCGCGAGGAAGGTGTTCGATGGCTGCCGCGCCGCATGACAGCCGACCAGATACCGGACGAACGACAGACGGCCGAACTCCTCGAGGCGATCGACGAGGTGGCATACGTCCATTGTCAGTGGGGATGCGACAGGACCGGCGCCGTGATCGCCAAATACCTCCGCTCCCGCCGGGGATGGACCGGCCCGGATGCCTGGAAGGCCGTCGTCGGCGGCGGATCGCATGCTGGCCCGATAGGCGGGCTCAAGAAAAAGCCATCGTATGCCCTGCTGGTGAGGTGGTTCTGGCCCGAAGTGACCACGGAATCACGTGAAGTCTGTGATATATATGGGATACAATATACAGGCGGGAGCCGGTGAGAAACGCAGGATGACGCTTCCCGTCATGCGTCATCCCCGGATCCTTTGTCCGGGCTCTGTTCGTCCGGGGAATCGCCCGGGGATGGAGTCGGTCGGCGTCTGAGCTTCGCCGCGAGCTTCTTCAGCGATTCTGCCAGGGAAGACAGCCGCCCGCTCCCGCCTTGTCCCGGGACCGCCTCTGCAGCCGACAACCCGGCCTGCAGTTTCCGGCGCTTGTCGATGACCGCCGCGACGATCACGAGCGGGAGCAGGAAGAGATACCAGTAACTCTTCGCGAACAATCGCCAATACAGGCCGGAAGCCCCGGGACGCGGCTTCTTCGCGTTTTTCGCCAGGGCCAGATGCTTGAGCGCCTTCCCGAGATCCGGTTTTTTCAGGCTGCTCCAGTACAAGCCCATGGCGTAATTCGCGTCGACGTCGTTGCCGTCCCGTTCCAGGATGATGCCTGCAACCGACCGCATCAGCCGGTAATCGGGCTGGGGATCGTTCAGATAC